>NZ_JASDDJ010000079.1 GCF_030407455.1 Psychrobacter sp. 5A.1 | reverse complement strand
ATGTATGATTGGTAATTATTGGAGATTTTTGAAATAATTTTTTCTTTGCTTAGGCTATTTTCTATATTATTATTTAACGCCGATTCTGCTTGTAACGTATTAACATATTGAAAACTCAAGGCAGTATCTTGCCTTAGTAATTGCCAAATGGCTTGCGTATCTACCTCTGCTTTATTAATTTGCGAGGCAAGCTTGCCGATACCTGAATCAGCGCTAAATCGGCGGCTCTCGGTTAGTTCTGCATGTATAGGTTGCAGTAGAGGAATGCGACAGAGATCAGCCAATACTGCTCCTGCATCGACGGCTGCTAACTGATTAGCATCGCCTAATAGTATCAACCTTGCACCTGGCTTTACCGCGCTCACAAGATAATTGGCCAACTCAACCCCGAGCATAGATGCTTCATCGACGATGATAATATCTTCACCGAGTGGGTTGTTGGCATCGTAGCGCGGTCTACCCGTTCGACCGATACCTAGCAGACGATGGATGGTTTTTGCCTCTTGCAACTGCAGCTCTACATTTGCGTCATCTAAAGCCGCCTGTAGAGACTCTTGCATACGCTGGGCTGCCTTACCCGTTGGCGCTGCTAATGCTAGACTAGCACTGTCTGTGCTAAACCTAATATGTTCAGACTGATCTCCCCTACTCTCTGTTGCCTGTTGTAACGCGATAACTAATTGAGCCACAGTGTAGGTTTTACCTGTCCCTGGGCCACCAGTAATGATACTAAATGCATTATTGTTCGCCACATTGATAGCGGCTATCTGTTGGTCATTTAAGTTCTCAGGCATGGTAATGTCTAAAGGCACTATCTGCTGATTCAAAATATGAGTAATATGCTGTGCTAAGTTGAATTCTGCTTGCCAAGCACGGTGTAACCAAAAGGTGATTGATATTTTTGTCTCATTATTTGTTTCGATTTTTTGTATTTGGTATATGATAGGTTTATTTTTACTTAGGCTATTTTTATTATTACTATCAGTATTCGCATCAACATTAGCAAATAAAGTATTCTCATGAATTGACTGAACAAAAGTAACTGAGTCACTATTTTTCAAACGCTGATATAACGTAGCAATCGCATCAAACCGTTTGACTAGCATCTCTTTTTCATGGTTGCTGAGTGCTAGCTGCGCCCATAGCTGAGCTCGCTGACCAAACAAAGTATCTAGCAATACAAATAGCGATGTCTCCGTTGTAGCGTCGTCGTTTGGTTGAGTGTCTATTTGCGTTTTTATCTGAGTATCAATCAGCGCAAGGATAGGTGTTGCCAATATCTCTAGTAGGTTCTGCTGCCATGCATATAGTGCGACCAACTCCCCATTAATCTGACCTTGCATGGGAGCTTCATGATCGGCTGTATCAATCGTTAATACGGTGTGACCCTCTTCCAAATGAGCTGCTAAAATAACGAATAGAGCAGTAAATAAGTCATTGTTTTCCGACTTATTGATTCTTTTGCTCTCATCATTCGTCTTTGCATCTACCGCGTCATATGCTACATGTGTTTGCTGACGGCGCAGCAAAATATAATCACTGAGATTACTGGCCCAGCTCTCTTGTAAGCTAATGGCTGACTTGCTCTTGTTGTTATTATTACTCATCGTGTTCTGGTCTCTTTTTAATCTGATTAAATGTTATAACAATTTTTATCTATCTAATTGCTACATAAGGTTTATTAATCCGGCAGGCCAAACAATGCGTCTAAACCTTTGATAAAGTCGATGGGAATATCCCAAGTGACCAGTCCATAGCAGTTATGATTCTCTAAATTGTTACTGCTAGGCTTATTATTATCTTGAGACATAGTGTCAGCGATTTTAGCATTCGGGTCATACACACCGCGTAAAAATACGTACTCTACAGCGCCTAAGTACTTATCCTCGTTACCCGTATAATCACTGATTCTCATGGCAAGGAACCGATGCAATGCTACCTGATAGATTGCTGCTTGTAGCCAGTAGCCTGCTTTGGACATTGCTTGCTTTAGCGTATTTTCATTATAGTCGCTTAGGCTATTTCCTAAAAAGTTACTTTTATAATCGACCACGTAATACTTGCCAGCATGCTCATACACTAAGTCAATCTCACCACGTAGATAGCGATAAAGATGTGCCTTGTTTTGTGGCACTAGAGTGACGTGTTTATCTAGCTCATCAGGTAAATACTGTTGAAAAAGCTTACTGATATCCTGTGCTTTAAAATTCTCTGACAACCCCATGTTGAACTCTAACTCAGCAAATCGCTTACCTTTATTAAGAGATATCAAAGGTTGGTTGGAAGATAATAATGGCGCATGTAGCACTTCTTCGATCCAATTGATTAATGCCTCATGCTTCGTTGTATCTATTGACTCAAGATCAAACCCATCACTATTTCTTTGTTTCTTGCCTTGTGATCTGCGGCTTTGCTGTTCAGCACTACTATATATCAGCGGCAACTGATAGCTATTAATCGCTCTATCAATAACCTGAGACCACTGGGCTTTATTGGTGAAATCTATTTGTTCAAATATCTCATGTAAAAACGTACCGGCATTGGCACCTTTTACAAAGGTAAAGCGGATATCATCTTCTAACTTGAGGCTTAGTTCACCGTCTTGTTCGAGAGACTCGTCGTTATTAAGTAAAGAGATATTCGAAACTGAAGACTCTGTCATATCAATGTCTATCGCATCATCAATACGCTCATCCACTATCGCCATTGCTTGTGTAGATTCATCTAGCTGACGCGCCAAAGCGGTAAAGCTGGTCTTGGCCCAACCATAAAAATAATTGGTTTTCATCACCTCAGCAAAAGGCGCGTACTCAATAGCTTCTGTCGTAGGCTTATGAGTATTTGATTTGGTGGCGGCCAGTTGAACATTGTCATTTATACCTGCTGAGTTAGCATCATTGCTTACGTAGTTATTGTCATAAAACTCATTAACCTTATGCCCTCTGAGCATGCCTACGATGCCTTTGAGCCTATCAGGTAATTCAAACTTTGCTTCTGGCGATTCAAACCAATAGAACACTGGCTTTAGCTCAAACCCTGTCTTGTTACTCGGATCTCGTAGCACAACATAAAGCTGCTCGCTGGCCCGAGTAAATGCCACATAGCCAAGCCGTCTTATCTCATCAAAACCTTCTTGTGTCTCGATATCCGTATAGTAACCCTCATCCGTAGCAGAGCCTTGTAATGGTGAGAAGCGGCGCTGATTACCCGATTGATTATCTGTCGACTGCTGTACTAACATTGAGGGCGCTTGTTGCGCGTTATATAGATACAGCCCATAGTCTTCTTTATTCCCAGACTTCCTACTGGCGTCACCCATTCCCAATACATAGACAATAGGGAACTCAAGCCCTTTTGACTTATGAATGGTCATTAGCTGTACGCCAGACTCTGTCGGTAGCGGATATTGCTTAGCCCAGTCACTGTTGGGCGCTGCATCTATATGCTGCCTGAACCACGCCAGTAGCTCATGCTCACCCATACCTAGACCATACTGCGCCAAGATATCCATCACATGACGCAAGTCCATGATATGACGGTCACCTTCTGGATGAGCAGCTAGGGCTTGCCAAACGCCTTTCGGCTGTACAGGGCTTTTATCTAATAAATA
This sequence comes from Psychrobacter sp. 5A.1, assembly GCF_030407455.1. GTDB lineage: Bacteria > Pseudomonadota > Gammaproteobacteria > Pseudomonadales > Moraxellaceae > Psychrobacter. The sequence continues at coordinate 9,424 of NZ_JASDDJ010000079.1, read as the reverse complement.
ATGTAGCGCCGATAATATGCCAAAGTGCTGCCAACGCTGGGCACCTTCTTTTAGATAGGTAATAAAGTCTTGATAGCTTTTTTTAGTATCAGTAGCCTCATTAGTTGAGAAGTCTTTCGAATTAGAACTGTTTGCATGGGCGCTTGGCGTACTGCTACCCTCGGTAATGCCTGACTCATGATCCGTCATCATGGCTTTGATGTTTTTGATACTCAGTCCATATAGGTGGCTGGTCAACACTCGATTAATCATGTCATGACGATACGGATATAGCATGGCACTTAGCAATGCTGCCACATCTTCTGCCATGATAGTCTCAAAGATACTGACGTCACTGGTGGTCAAGGTCGGCACATTAAGTTTTACTAGCTCGTCTTCGACCCTTTTCAGATCTTTTTTGGCACGTGCTAGCACCCCAATATCACTCGGCTGAATCGGCTTACCTTTAAGTGTCTGACCACTATTAAGCAACGTGGCTATATGGCGAGCTGTTATTTCATGCTCATCATAATCAAACTCTTTGTCCTTGTCATAAGGCAGATGCAATAAGCTCACGGGCTGAGCAGAAAGCACCTCTGTCACCATTACATCATCTAGACTATTTGACGCATTAAACCAAGACAGCTCATATTCCGGTTTTGCTGCTTTAATATGTTGGTAATGAATACCAGTTCCTAGTTGCGACAGCTTATTCTCAGCAGTTGCTGCATCGGCCATGCCAAACCAGCAGTTCAATGCGTTAATCACACCCGCATTAGAACGGCGATTGATATCTAGTGTCCAAAGTGTACTCTTGTCAAACTGGGCTTTCATATAGTTGTAGTTGGCCACATCGCCACCACGAAACCCATAAATAGCCTGTTTGGGATCACCAACCAGTAGCAGAAACTCATGATTGGCTTTCTTAGTGGTTGATTGCTTGTCATTGTCCGACTGTTTACGCTTATTCTTTGGCAAATAGATACTTTCAATCATAATAGCTTGCTCGCCATTGATATCTTGCGACTCATCAATCAATGCCACAGGATAGTGATGACGAATATAACGCGCCAGCTTATCCCCTTGACGACCAGTCAATGCTTGGTTTAAGCGTACCATTTGCAAACTAAAAGTCGTCTCGCCACGCTCTTCTAAAATAACTGGCAGTCTATTACGCACAGCAAGCACAATATGACGGTTAAGATTGGCTAAGACAGTTATTATGTATTCGTCCAACTTTTTACTTTGTTCAATATATCGTTTAAAGTCACGCACGACCTGCAACTCGTTGAATATTAAATTAATTCTTTTGCCATCTTGAGGAACACGGAATTGATTACCAATATTGTCAGTTTTTTGAAAAGCCTCAATTAACTTGCTTGTTTTCTTCTTTTTATCAGATACAAACTTATAAGCGGCTGATCCAAAATCCTGTAATGTTTCGATTATTTTTGGCCAAGTATCTCTATTATTAAATAACTGTCCTTTTGGCACTTCATAGTACTCACCCTCAGGTCTAAAGAAAATATCAAGCTCATCGCTACGTTCAATAATATTATGTATAAGCCGCTCATAACCATCAAACGAAAAATCACTTGCCAAAATCTCATCAATCGGCGCAGAGATAAAATTAAGCGATCGTGTCACATATTTCTTATGATCGCCTACTGCAGACAGCTTACCTTGCTGATCCATTAGCGCGTAAAGTTTGGGCTCTTCATAGTATAAGCGGCTCTGAAATTGACGTAGCTCATCATGAACAATGCTATCAGTCACCTGTTCAATACTGCTGTCTTCAATAATGCCCATGCCCTGCTGGTGACCAGTCTCGCTACTGTACTCCGTCAACCATTTTTGCGCCAAGCTATCGAGCGTGCCTACAAATAGCTTATCCAAGGTGGTTAATACGAGTGCGGTACGCCTGATAGCTTCCGCCATTGGGTAACTGTACACGTGATCCAGCAAATAACCGACAAGATGCAAGTTAATAGGATCTTGCATGATGCCATCTAAACGCACATATTTGGCCTGATTAACCAGCCAATCTTGACGGTCTTTTTTTGCTTGTTGACGTTGCTCAGCCGCCACTTGCTTATCAGCAGCAAGGTCTTGATTTAAATCATCAATGCCTGTCTCAACGTTTGCGTCTACGTCTGAATTACTGCCTGCTTGTGTGTCTTTATTACCCTCAGGCATGACTTGCAGTATGTTGGGATAGAGACTTTCTTTATTGCTAGTATCAGCACTTAGGCTATTGACCCATTGTAATAACTGATAGAAATCTACCAAACGATCGTGGATACGCTGACGCATTTCGGCAGCGGCAGCTCGAGTAAAAGTCGTGGCAATGATTTGCTCTGGCGCACGTCGCGCTTCGATCAGTAGGCGCAGTACAATACCAGTCAGCGTCCAAGTCTTACCTGTGCCCGCTGAGGCTTCAATTAGGTGCTTGCCCGTCAGATCAACATCAACTGCCGGTATGACATCATTTTTACGTTCAGGCACAGCAGATAAAGTCAGCTCATCTGAATATTCATCAAATAAATCTGATTGTGTAAATAAGTCAGTGGTATTGGTTGGGTCGGTAAAGTCTGTCATATGGGCGCATACTTTTAATTATTATTTATTAGAACAAAATAGCAAAAATTAATTAGGGGCTGCTTTAGATAATGAGCTAACCATCTAAGTTAGTTAACGCATTAAACATCGGCTCATACAGTGGCTGAGCTAATGTAGTCAACGCTGCTGACAAAGCCTTAAACGCATCTTGGTCACGCAGTACGTATTGCCAAATGGCATGCTGCGAACAAGTATCGTATACCGTGTCTAGGTGATCATCAGATCTTAACCAGCCTTTGAAATCTGATCGCTTCGGCCAATAAATAACACCTTCTTCGAATTTTGCGCACTTATCAAGGTAATTAAGTGCATATTCTGGCAGTAATGTAATAGGCACTTGACCCGTTAACTTGCCAAAAAATGCCCATTTTATCAACTCAATCACAGCGTCTTCATAGACAATTGGGCTTAGTTTAAATGCGATTACATCTTTATAGTTACCAACTTGTGAGCTGGCCTTATTAAAGCGCCAAATACTTACGCCATCATTTAATACCACTTGCTCGGCAGTGGTACGTCTGGCCACTTGCCAATACAAATGTGACAACCAAAACTTGAGTAAATGCCTAGGACTGGCAGAATTGGGCAGTATGTTTAACCATTGCTTGGGTGATTGCTGAGCATAAGGTACACCCGCCTGAATAACTGATATGGGTGCTAACATTGGTACTGAGCCTTTGATCTTAATGATTGTCGGCAGCAGCTTAAGCAGTGTTTCTATACCCTCTATATTCGTCTGATTGCTTGACTCGTTGTCAGTGCTACTAAGTATATTTTTTAGTTCTATCTGAACAGGATGTTCGGCGGTTGGCGTCAATAGCTGTAATATAATGGCGCTATCTGCTTCACCCTCATTGAGAATACTGCTCTCATCAAAGCCATTAGCCATTAATTGCTCTTTGAATTCCAAGCATTGCTGTTGCAGTTTCTTTTGTTGATTAGGTAATGTAGTTTGGCGAGCGACTCCAGCGGGCATGATTTTTTGATACATCAGGATTGGCGTAGTGATTTCAGCGGTTGTATCACCGCTATTGGTCTTAGTCTCATCGGCGACCAATTGCTTAATCAAATAATCTTTGATCTGATAGGTAGTTAAACTGTTTAGAAATAGCGGCTCTTGATGCGACAGTGCTTCTTCACCTTGCACCACATGCACTTTTTGAGACCGTAAGAACGCTTTGGCAGGATGGCGTACTTGGTAAGCCAACACCCCTTCAATATCTATCTCTCCGATGTTAAATATGCTATCAGATAAATTTTGGATGAGCGCCTCTGTTATGTTATTGACATTGCTAGCATCAACAGCTGTATCTAGCGCCAACAATTCAGCCAATGCAGACAAGGTTTGATTATCTACTTGACCTAGCTGACCCAAGCCTTGACCAAGCACCTGAGCGATTGACTCATACTGTGACTTTGTGGGTAAGCCGACCAGTTGCATAGGCTCACTAGATACTCGCCCCTTCAATGTATCAAACACCGCTTGCCAAAGCGGCGCAGGCGGAAACTGTTTTTTCTGAGCCAGTTTGGTTTTGCGCATGGCTGTATTTAATAAAGCATCCAGCTCATCAATCATATCGACAGGGCTAGAGTCCTGAGCATTGATATTAACGTTGGCATTAACGTTAGCATTAGCATTATCATCAATATCAGGAGACGCTTGCTCAAAAACATCAGTGCCTTCGATTTCTGTCTCAAATAGACTCTCATGGAAAGGCAATGCAGGATGCTCAGTCACCAACCACTGCTTAATCAATTTAGGTAAGTAACGCTTGAGGCTTTCGGTGGTGGAATCAATATTCTCAGGCAACGTTTCAAGCGAGTTCACCTGCCACTGCACCTCGCCTTGCAAGAACTGCAATAGCTCGCTCACTGGGTTAGCTGGCAGATGCTCATGCGTGTCCGTCAAGCTTTGGCCGTTGTAGAACATCCAACATGCACTGCGCGCACACAGTAGCGCATCTAAAAATGCGCCGTTGTCATCATCTTCACTAACTCTGTCACCGCGGCGTGCATTGGTCGCTTTCATCAAATCATAGCGGTTATCACGGTCACGCCCAGGAAACTCAGAGAGATCCATATTGAGCATCACCACCAGCTCAAAAGGCACGTTTCTTAGTGCACCAAATCGTCCAAAGGTAATCACCCCCGTCGGCTCCGCACTGACCTGCTGACTCTCAAGCTCGTTTTCAATACTGTCTAACATAAAGCTCAGCTTGAGCGGCAACTGCTCCACACCTGCCAGCCTCTGCTCTACTTCTCTGTTGTCGATATCACCACTAGCGTACTGCCTATAGTGACGATTGGCTCGCAGACTGGACTTAAAACCATTCATTGCGTTGTAAATGGCACGCATGGTACGCGTTTGATCCACATCACCAAAGTAGCGATGGATAACTTGTGTCTCAATCTGATCGAGCCAATCTTCCGCTTTCATTTTTTGTGTATGATCATCACGTCGTGCAACCAAGCCAGTATAAATGCGGCAAAGCGCTTCAACGATCAGCGCATCATTTAGGCTCACTTGTGGTAACGGCAAGGTCATTTCTGGTAAAGCTGTACTTGGCCATTCATCGTCATTTAGATCATATAAGCAGTCGCTCAACTCAGCCTCTGGCATGACCAGACCTAGGGTCAATCTATCTAACGCTTGCGCAAAGCTGAAGCGATAGTCGTAATCATTACTGTCCAAAGTTTGCTTAAGATGAAGCTCGTCAAAGCCGCGAATAAAGCCCGCCTCTACCAATAAATCACAGCCACGGCTCATTTGCTCATGAGTCAGTCCAAAGCTTTCAAATAAAGGCGGTAACATGAGCCAGTCTAAGACTTCAGCTGCTTCAAAACGAGCGCTATGACTGCCTAATAGTTTATAAAAACCAATAATGGCTTCCCATAACTGGCGAATGTCGGCATCAACAACACCAGTCACTTTGGCAGGCAAAGTCAAACCATCCTGACCTTTACCATTGACAAAGATAGAACCAATTAGTGCATGATGACGTTCAACATCGGGTAGCAGCACAACAATGTCAGAGATATGACGTTTCTTTTCACCTAGTTTGATAGGTTCGTTCAACCAACGGCCGATCATAATACGCAACACTTCAAGCTGACGCTGTAAACTATGACAAGAATGAATGCTTAGGCTATTATCTTGGGAAGAAATTGCCCAAAAACGGTCTTTCTCAAAGCGCTTATTCTCTAACGCTTCATCTTCATACCAAGCCGTTGCTGGCTTAGCTTCATCAAAGCTTGGCTCTAGTTGCTTACTTACCGCTTGTGAGACTGTAGCAGCCGTTGCTTGCTGAGTAGATTGCTCATCAAGCATCAACACATCGTTTTGCAAACGCTTTAACAAACTTGGACTATTCTGAGCGCTACTAGCATCATCGATATACTCAGCAGCAACCCCATTATTAGAACCAATGCTCAGCGTATCATCAAAATTATCTTGCCATTCAACCAGTGCATCGTCGTATTGCTCATTACCCGATAAATTGGCAAGCATGGCAAAAGCATCGCGCGACTGCTTACCGAGACGCGATAGCAAACTATGACCATAATCACGCAAGAACACACTCTCAGGGTTGATAATCTGCTGACGCTGTAACCATGATTTATCAACGATATCTGCCCAAAACAGCTTTGATGGATTGTAGTGCAATAACGTGACATTCATGTATTGCGACAGACTCTGTAGAAAGTCTAACTCGGTCTGTGGCAGTTGCTGAATGGTAAATATACGCAGTACTTTGGGCAACTGAGCGCGTTCATTCGCCTTGTTGCCTTTTAAAGCCGACCAGAACGCACGCTCCAGTGCCACACGGTGTAAATGAACATCGGCAAATAAATGCGACCACAAGAATCGTTGGGCAACTTCCAACTCAACATAATGCTCGACCAACCACTCAGGCGTGCCACGCGCATATTTATCAAAACGCAATGACAGTGCATCTTTATCTGCTATCAACTCATCTACATTCAGCGGCTCGTTGTGCGACCATAATGCTAGCCAATCCTCACGGTGGGTCAAGTAGCGGTTAAACACCCTAGCCAAATCGCTTGCCAGCTGCCAAATACGGGCATCTTGTTGCGCCTTATCCTGTTGTAAGCTGTCTTGTTGAGCACTTGCCTGTGGGTCATCAATCAAAGACGCTAGCAACGGATGAATTGGATGCTTTTCATCTGTAACAATCGACTCCTGATAATAAGTCAAATACCCAAACAATCGCCACTGCATTACTGTCGGTGACAACACCGCCACTTCGGGTACATTTAGAGCTGTCGCTTCAGGGTTTTGCGCCAGTAAGTACGCATTATGGCGAATCAATACATCTTGCATCAGCGTCCATTGATACTGACCCCAAAATTTAGTACGCACCAAGGTACTAATACCAGCACGGCTAGCAATGGTCTTATCCAACCAATCACCCAGTACCATTGAGGGTACAATGACAATAAAAGGCTCAAATACAGGCTGATCCTTGGACTGGTATTGTATAAGCAATTGATCTACAAGGTTTTCGGTACGGTGCGACTGAATAATGGTAAACATAGACACTAATCTGATTGGAATAAGGATAAGATACTAGGGCATGTCATCAATGAGCACATTGATACATTTAGTGGCCTTAAAATGGCTAAATTTTGTCAAACATCGTCAGAAATCTTGTCAATATGTTCATATTTACGGCGAGTTCTTCCTTGTTTGGCGGCAATTTTTCTCATTTTAAGCCACACAATCTAAATGATGACACGCCCTAGAATGGATACAAAGGGCTTAACTGATAGATGGGATGTTCGTATCCAAATTAAAGGCTTTACAAAAAACAAAGATAAAGCAAAAATAATACTCATTAATACATGATTGGTGGTCGTTACTGTGAAGTATTTCTGCTAGCATAAGTGCCACAAATAAAAAAACAGTCGCGATTACAAGCCTTATATATTCATTAATAATGTTGGCATGCCAAGTTTTTTATAGTCGATTCAATTTAAAAGTAATACAAGGCAACCGAGTGTAGATGTATATTAAATACTTCAAGCGAGGTTAACGCAGTCATACTTTTATAGTGCAATGACTATACCAGTGTGCCATTGATGGTTATCGTTTACTAGTATAGATACTGACATTATAATACCTTACGACATTTAGTGTCGTTTTATGATGTTACTCATGTCTATTACAAAGAACAAAACCTATTACTGTTTTTAAATTGGGTTTTATAATCTGTATCCAAATAACACTTTTTATTGACGAGATAACTGAATACTATGCCCTTGCGTCCCATTGATGCCATTTTTGTTCATCCAAAACGACGTTTGTACGTCGTATACTATCGCGGCGAATTATGGCAATTGCCACGTATGAAAATTGACGATAGATCATGGCAAAACAGACAGCCATATACTGATGATAGTAGTTCACTCTACCTCAGTATCCATCAAGCCATTAACGACCCTGTATTGGCACAAAAACTACGGACATTGAACCTGCCTGAGGCCATGCGTGGTAGCACGCTGCCACGTTTTGAATCATGGTGGGAAGCTCACGGTTTCAAATGGCTTAAAGACAAGCTTGCAACAGGCGAATCTCCATTAGCCGCACACCAAAATAAAGCCATTGATAAAGAATCTACGTCCCTCCCAAGCCACCAGCCAACACCATCAAATAAAGATGAAGCAGCTAATAGCAAAAATAATAATAAGAAAAAACCTCAAGCGGCGGCAGAAGTCGATATTTTTGCAGACATGCTGGCGGATTTGGCAGAGGAAGTATTACATCAGCAGATTTAAAAACAATGTGCTACGTACCGTATTGTTTTTAAATTTATGACAACTGACTAAGAAAAGAGCAGTAATATATGAAAGACTACAAACTGCTGCTGGCTGGGCTAATTTTGCTGCTGTTAACGATATTCGTCGCTGTCTTTATGTGGTTGTGGACCAGCAACCGTAAAAATACAGACCCTTTACCAATCATGGCAAGTGAGCATGAATCAGACTTTGGGGCCGAGGGTGCTGAATCAAACGGTATGTCTAGTCGCGTTCTATCTGTTCGAGCGGACGAGCGCTTACAAATACCTTTGGACGATATCATTATCAGTTTTGAATCTCGTTACCCTGATGTACAAGCTTTGGCAAGCTATGTACCCGCTGGTGCTCTTCTTACAGTACCCAGCACCGACTCAAACGGAGACAAGCTCTCTGGTTTTGTCTTTGATACTGATATAATCATCACCAATGATAGTAGTCTGTCTACAGAACGTATGTCGCTCCTACAGTCACAATTGCAACAGGCTCAAGATAAAAACCGTCAAAGCCCGAAAACCACCAATGCAGTTGATATCCATGAGGACGCTGATAAAAATAATGATGCAAGCATCCATCATGAACAGCTGCAAACGCTAAATCCTTTCAATTATGCTGTAAGAGATGAGCAAGCACTTGAGGGCGTCATTCTGACAGACAATAGTCTTGCTACCAGCTTTCGTAATTTTTTACTCTCAAGCACAGGACAAGATATTCTAAAAAAACATGATTATGACAATATTAGTGGTTATAAAAATAGTGTAAATGACTTGTTTAAACCAACCTCACAGGCAAAAAATGCCTCAGGAAATCATGCAGCAGACGTTTCTGATGCACTTAGTAATGGCGATTGATGATAAATTACCTTTATTTGTCTTTTGTTGATTGCTTTTATGCCAGCTTTTTTTTACAATGTCACTCCATAATGCGCCTATAGCTCAACAGGATAGAGCAGTTGCCTCCTAAGCGATCGATCCGAGTTCGAGTCTTGGTGGGCGCACCATCAAATATATTA
>NZ_JASDDJ010000078.1 GCF_030407455.1 Psychrobacter sp. 5A.1 | reverse complement strand
AATTATTATCTCTATAATCACTTTCAATACGAGCTATATAGTTAAGCATACCTTGTAAACTATTTAGCTTTCTTTCCCTAATAGCCCTTTCATCTAGTTCATCTTTTTTACGCGCAACTTTATCTTTTATAAAAGGCTTTTTGAACTCAAAGTCTCCCTTAAAGCACAAATGATGTACCAAGGCACGAACTGTATCTCTATATAATCTTGGCGTATTAACGCGTTTATTGACTGTCAATCCTGTCACATTTTGCTGAGAATAAAAAAGACTCATTCTAACTTTTTTTAAATTTATCTCAAAACCACTCCTCTCAATTATGTTAATCAGATTTTTACTAGGTAAGTATTCATTACTATCATTAGAGAAAGCAATCTTATGTGGGAATACCTTCTTATTCGTAGAAAATGTAATATCATCACAGTATCTAGAATAACTACAGCCACAACTTGTGGCTAGTTGAGCTAACTTAATATCAACAATATGGCCTATCAAATTAGATATAACTGGGGAGCATGGACTGCCTTGGGGGAGAGAGTTATTATGACAAGCGATTTGCGCTAAGATCGTGGCTACCTTCGGATGAAGACTAAAGTTATTGTTTGCAATAAAAAATCCTCTAACTCTTCCGAAATTGATGGAATCGAAAAAATCTTTTAAATCTATATTGAATACAAACCTTTTCTTTGAATGAACCTTAGCATGGTTCATTGTCGAAATACCTCTTTGGTAACCATATGAAAGGTTACCTTTAATCTTTCTCGTTAGATTAATCTCTTCTATACAGTCATATAAAAAGTTAGATAGAGAAGACTGAATCTTTTTTAGCTCTTTATTAGGAGCTAGTATCTTTCGAGTACCACCTTGCTTTTTTGGTATTTCAAACTCTGTATATTTTTCCTTTGTGCTTTTATCTCTATCAGTTCCTAATATATACAGATGATACGAAAGGTTTGCAGGTTTGGTTTTATCAAGTAGGAAGGCTACATCTTGAAGTGTAGTTGCTGATTTAAGTTGATCTAAATTTGGGGTATATGTCATTTATTAGTCTTTCACTTTAAATTAGAAGACCTACGAATACTCTTATGCCCTTATAGGTAAATTCCAAAATATTCCACGGAACTCTGAGGATACGCTGAGGATGGCAAGAAACTCTACGTAGCATGAAAATCACTCACTGTGAAACACAGTGATAAAATCTATTCGCAGGTCTAAGTCTCATACTAGATGAATAATGGTATTTGTCAACTATTAATCAGCAATTGTAGAGTTTTTTAGCTCTGATTGAAGCGTTAGCTTGGTAGGCTCTAGCGCTTGTGTCGCCTGAAAACCGAAATGCCTTCTATTCACCTAGAAGGCGTTTTTTACTTCACTCAACGTATAAGCATATAAACCGATATCAGCCATGCAGTTTGCTTATTTATTGAGGGGATTACCTAGCCCTCATTTGCTATACTAGCCTAACTTTTATCAATCAAATTCCTTCTTACAACATCCTCCAAAACAGCATGGTAGTCTTATGAAATTCTCAAAGTTCGGTCAAAAATTTACCCAGCCCACTGGCATCTCACAATTGATGGACGATTTGGGTGATGCGCTAAAAAGCGATCAGCCAGTCAACATGCTGGGCGGTGGTAACCCTGCCAAAATTGATGCCGTCAATGAGCTGTTTTTGGAGACGTATAAGGCACTAGGCACAGATAACGATACAGGTGAAGCCAATAGTAGCGCTATTATCAGCATGGCGAACTACTCTAATCCGCAAGGTGATTCGGCCTTTATCGATGCCTTGGTTGGCTTCTTTAACCGTCATTATGATTGGAATCTCACCTCAGAAAATATCGCCCTGACCAATGGCTCACAGAATGCATTTTTCTATCTGTTTAATCTATTTGGCGGCGCTTTCGTTGATGAAATGAATAAATCTGTCGATAAATCCATTCTACTGCCATTGACCCCTGAGTATATCGGCTATAGCGACGTGCATGTCGAAGGTCAGCATTTCGCGGCGGTATTGCCACATATCGATGAAGTGACTCATGATGGCGAGGACGGCTTCTTTAAATATTGTGTCGATTTTGAGGCATTAGAAAACTTGCCAGCGCTAAAGGAAGGCCGTATCGGTGCGATTTGCTGCTCACGCCCGACCAACCCAACAGGCAACGTGCTGACTGATGACGAAATGGCGCATTTGGCCGAGATTGCCAAACGTTATGACATACCGCTTATTATCGATAATGCCTACGGTATGCCCTTCCCTAACATCATCTATTCAGACGCGCATTTGACGTGGGATGACAATACGATTCTGTGCTTTAGCCTGTCTAAAATTGGCCTACCCGGTATGCGTACTGGTATTATCGTGGCCGATGCTGAAGTGATTGAAGCTGTCAGCGCAATGAATGCGGTGGTGAATCTAGCGCCGACACGCTTTGGTGCAGCGATTGCCACGCCATTGGTGGAAAACGACCGTATCAAGCAGTTAGCCGATAATGAGATTAAGCCGTTTTATCAAAAGCAGGCGACCCTTGCCGTGAAGCTGTTAAAAGAAGCATTGGGTGATTATCCGTTGATGATTCATAAGCCTGAAGGCGCGATTTTCTTATGGTTGTGGTTTAAAGATTTGCCGATTACCACGGTTGAGCTGTACGAGATTTTAAAAGAAAAAGGCACGCTCATTGTACCAAGTCAGTATTTCTTCCCTGGTGTCGATGTCAGCGATTATCAGCATGCACATGAGTGTATTCGTATGAGTATCGCGGCGGATGAGCAGACGCTGACTGATGGTATCAAAGTGATTGGTGAAGTCGTACGTGAGCTGTATGATGAAGCCAAAAAATAAGATGAGCTACTAGAATTATAAATTCAAATAGCAAAACGAAAAAACGGACTAATTAATAGTCCGTTTTTTTATGGCGTTTGGTCAACGAGGTAGGCTTGCTGGTTGGATGAAAGATCTTCGTCCACTTATTCAGCGCATAAAGCACATAAGGCAACAGGCACGTATTAATCAAGTCATGTATGCTTGCTTTGATGTCTACGATCTCTAATGCAAAAAGCCCTTTGGGTATAATAATATGGCGATTGTCCAAATACTCTCCCAATAAAGCCATGCCAGTCACAACGATTAACGCCATGAATGATCTGATGCTTTGGTTTTTAATGATAGGACGCAGCACCATCAGGCAAAGTAGATAAATACCGATGCCGACATAGATATGTAAAGCATCTTTGGCAAGGCCAGTTGTTTCAATAATATTGATTTTAAAGGTATTAAAATCCACTGAGATATTCCAAATATAGGCGAGTAGAAAATAACTGAAAGTATGGCTGACATTATAGCTGAGAATAAAAAAGGCAGATTATATAATTGATAATCTACCTTATGCTAAATTAAATATTCACTGCGCGTTTATCACCTACTTACACATCCCACTCGACGAAGTTTTTTAACAACTGCAAGCCAGCAGTATGGCTCTTTTCTGGATGGAACTGGGTGGCAAATAGATTGTCTTGGATCACACTGGCACAGAACGGTTGACCATAGTCACATACCGCCGCTACTTGCGCGCTATCAGCAGGTTCACAGTAGTAACTATGCACAAAGTAAAAATGCGCGTTGTCTTCGATACCGTGCCAAAGCGGATGGTCAAAATCCATACTGCTAATGGTATTCCAACCCATATGCGGTACTTTAATCGTAGCGCCTTGCTTGTCTTTCCACGTAGGGTCAAATGCTTCTACACTGCCCTTTAAGATGCCAAGACAGTCTGTACCACCATTTTCAGCTGATTGCTCAAACAACGCCTGCATGCCCACACAGATGGCCATAACGGGCTTGTTGAATACTGCATGGCGTATGACGTCATCAATCCCTGCCTCTTGCATGCCAGCGATACAGTCGCGCATGGCACCGACACCAGGGAAGACGATCTTGTCTGCCGCAGCGACGACTTTGGGATCATTGGTGATAGAGACTTCTGCCCCGACCGCTGACAACGCTTTACTGGCGGAATGCAAATTACCCATACCATAATCTAATAGTGCAATTTTGGTCATCGATTGGTTCTCATTTTTAAATATTTTGACTACTGTACTATTTATATCGTTAGCCATTTATATTGTTGGCTATTGCCTTTTCTATTATCGCGGGTGTAGATAAGGTTTTGCTACAAGGAAGTCAAGCGCAGGCTGTACAGCTAGTACGCCAAGCTTGACTGGCCCTTTTGAGTAACCTTGTAGAACAGCCTTAAATACACCTTAGAAAGCCTCTTTGGTCGATGGCAAGGTGTTCAACGCACGCTCGTCATATTCACAAGCCATACGTAATGCACGAGCAAAAGCTTTAAAGGTTGATTCGATTTGGTGATGGCTGTTTTTGCCTTTGAGATTGTCCAAATGCACGGTCATCCACGAGTGATTGACGAAGCCATAAAAGAACTCACTGAACAAGTCAACATCAAAACCGCCCACGTGCGAGCGGGTAAATGGAATGTCCATATGTAGACCAGGACGACCTGATAGATCGACAACGGCGCGAGTCAACGACTCATCAAGTGGCGCATAAAAATGCCCATAACGACGGATGCCTTTTTTGTCGCCTAGCGCTTTATTGAACGCTTGGCCAAGCGTAATCCCAGTGTCTTCGACGCTATGGTGATCATCGATAAAGGTATCGCCTGTGCACTTGATATCCAAGTCAAACAAACCGTGACGCTTGATTTGATCAATCATATGATCCAAAAATGGCACGCCAGTGTCTACCGTGCCTTGACCAGTACCATCAAGGTTGACAGTGCACTTCACTTGCGTCTCTGCCGTGATACGCTCAACCGTGGCGATACGCGCTGGACGACCATGTAGGTTCGGGTTCTGTGATGGGTTTTGCTCAGTTGCATTGGCTGTCATGGCTACTCTCTATCAATTTTTTATCAGTGAAAAGCGGTCAATAACATAGGACTAAAACACGCCCCAGTCTTTAAATAAGTGAATGATGAAAAATTTAAAAAATCTATCAATGTTTACGAATAATATTAGGATTTATGCCTACTAGGGCGTGACCTCACTTTAGAAATGGTGATAAAAATGAGATAAATCGCAGTCAAACAAGGAAAATAGCGCAGATAATATCGAGATATTAGTCAGCTACTTGACGCCGTTTGGCAAGATTTAGCCATTTTTAACCCATTTAGATGACTATCGATTGAATTGAGGACACGCCCTAAGCATTGTCTGTCTTCATCATAGCAAACCCTAACATTTACTGCTATGTCCAAGCCGTAAACCACGCACAAATTTACCTCATTCTGCTAAAATAGTGTGTTCAGTATTATCAATCATGACGCACGCTAATGCTATAACACGACCATTTGCGACACCACACTCTATGACATTATGATGTCTCACATCATAGAAACCCTCTGTTTATAGGAACTGCTATGCCTTTAGAAGCGATCGCCATCAATAGTTTGGATGCCCCACTGATTAAAAAACCTGCACGTGAACACGAGCTAGCAAAACGCCTGCAGGCTTTATATGATACCGATGATACTCAGCCCAGTGGTGCCGATGTACTCAGTCTCATCGAGCAAGGATTTAAGCGTGGGCAATATCTCTATGTCGGTATGTTTAATGACAAGCCTATCGCTGCTGTCGCCTGCTTTGATGATGGGCAGACCAATGCTAAGCGCTTGCAATACCTGACCGTACATGCACAAAATCGCGGCCGAGCCATTGATGCCAAGTTTATTAAACTGGTTTATGATGCTGAGGTGAAGAAAGGCGTACGTGAGTTTGTCCCTGTGGATACGGATATTCATCGTATTATGAGCGAGTACGAACTACTGCGTGTTAAAGATTAAGTATCGATGTCAAAGAAGTTAAAACCTCTTATTTTGCTTATGTTCGATGATTTATGCTTTTTTATCACATATAATGCAAAAACTACTTGACAGCAGTGCGTATATTTAGTTTAATAGCGTCCTCAACGAAGACGGCTCGATAGCTCAGTCGGTAGAGCAACGGATTGAAAATCCGTGTGTCGGCAGTTCGAACCTGCCTCGAGCCACCATTTCGTTTAAGCATTCTAAAAAGCCCCAGACATTTATGTTTGGGGCTTTTTTTATGCTTAGATTTTTATGTTTAGGTAGCATGTTCAGATGTATTTAAGACCACTGTTATAAGCGCTTTCTTACTTATCACAAACGCTTTCTTAATAATAACTCACAACGCTCACGCGAGTCCAAATCATAAACCGTCGCACGGTAATCAATACCATGACGTCCTTCAAAAAATATCACCCGATCGCCCACTGCTAAAAAACAAGACGTGCGCGCATCATAAATAAACCCATCAATCACAAATGCCAAATCACGATCCGTCTCGCGCACCGTATAAGTCTCGCCTTGTGGAATCAACCGCTCAAACCAAGCGCTATGGGCAGCCGTACCCGCTAGCATGCTTGATATTATGAGTACCAACGTCATAAATACGTTTTTTGATAATATCGAATAGCCTGACTTATTTATGCTCATTTTATTCCTCAACATGATTACTTTTATCGCTGCCCTTGCTCATTATCTTTTTATGCTAAACGCTTACTGTCACGGTTGCATAACATTTTTGTGCTTTTTTCTAAACGGCTTGGCTGAGTATACTAAGCATCGATATCTTAATCAGGTGAGGTTATGAGAGAATTTGATTACGATTTGGATTACAAAAACCTAGACTTGCGCGCTCAGCCCGAGCTGTATCGTGTTGGGCGCGGCGAGCAAGGCGTACTGCTCGTAGAGCCTTATAAGTCCGAAATCCTGCCGCATTGGCGCTTTGCCACTCCTGACATTGCGACGGAGAGTAGCGAGATTATCTATCGAATGTTCTTAGATTATCTGGCTGACGATGACTTTGTTGGTGCAGATATAGCGCGCAAGTTTATTCAAATGGGCTATACCCGTGCGCGCCGCTATGCCAATCATAAAGGTGGCAAAAAATACAAAGGTGCCGTGCCTGATGATAAAAAAGGCCAAAGCGGTGCACATGGGCGTGAAGAGTTACCACGGCAAGTCGAGGATCCTATCAAAGCAGAGTCAGCGCGCATATTTAAACAAAAATGGGACGAGTGTCGTGAGAACGAAGATTATTTAAGAATGAAAAAAGAACACCGTGAGCGTTATAAAAATATCGAATAATTACTTCTGTTCATTAGGGTCTGCTGAACATTAAAAAGTGAATTTGCTAACCTTAAAACATGATTATGCTAAGGTATGGCATGAAGCGCAATGTAACCGACATAACAAATATAACTGTTTCAAATAGTGAGGAATAATGGATAAGCAACTTTTGATTTTTGATTTCGACGGAACACTCATTGATAGTGTGCCTGACTTGGCTGACGCGACTAATACTATGTTGACCACGCTTGGCAAAGCAACCTACCCTATCGAGACGATACGCAACTGGATAGGCAATGGCTCAAGATTATTGGTGGAGCGTGCGCTAGTGGGTAAGGTAGAAGTGTTAGAAAACGAGTTAACGGTCGAGGAAGCCGATCACGCAGAGCACCTGTTTTTTGAGGCTTATAAAAATCTCAGTGGCAGCAAAACCGTCGCCTATCCAGATGTCGATAGCGGACTAAAAAAACTGAAGGACGCAGGTTATACACTGGCGTTAGTGACCAACAAACCCATTCGTTTTGTACCGAAGATATTACAGTCATTTGGCTGGCAAGACTTGTTTAGTGAAGTGCTGGGCGGTGATAGCCTCTCAACCAAAAAGCCTGATCCTGCACCGCTATTACATGTCTGTGAAGCATTAAATATTTCTCCAGAACAAGCCATTATGATTGGTGATTCTAGAAACGATATCTTAGCCGGACAAAATGCCAATATGGACACGCTTGGACTGTCTTATGGCTATAACTATGGGCAAGATATTCGTGAGTTGAATCCTACCGAAGCGTTTGATAACTTTGCGGATTTGGTGGATTATTTTTTAAATAATTAGGGCGTATCCTACATGCCTATATTCCAATATTCCGATACTCTTGAAAACTGTGATGAGACCTTTGATATGACCGTACCTAGTGATATTGCGATTGCTCAAAAAGTGACGTTGCAACCCATCAATGACATTGCTCAAAAGCTTGGCTTAACCGCCACCAGTATCGAACCTTACGGACATTATAAAGCCAAAATAAATCCAGATGATGTGTTTGCGATGCCAGTTAAGAGCAAGCAGAGCAAATTGATATTGGTCACCGCCATCAACCCAACGCCTGCTGGTGAAGGAAAAACCACGGTCACTATCGGCTTGGCTGACGCACTAAACCGCATTCATAAGCAGCAAAATAACGGTGAGAGAACGGCAGTCGCCATGCGTGAGCCATCCATCGGTCCCGTATTTGGAATTAAAGGTGGTGCAGCGGGTGGCGGTTATGCGCAAGTACTGCCGATGGAAGATATCAACCTACACTTTACTGGTGACTTTCATGCGATTGGGGCGGCGAATAACCTGCTGTCGGCGCTGTTAGACAATCATATCTATCAAGGCAACGAGCTGAATATCGACCCAAAACAAGTATTCTGGCGTCGAGCGGTAGATATGAATGATCGTCAACTGCGCAACATCATCAGCGGTATCGGAAAAACCACAGATGGCGTGATGCGTGAGGATGGTTTTGATATCACCGTTGCCTCTGAAGTGATGGCAATCTTTTGCTTAGCGACGGATTTGAACGACTTAAAACAACGCCTAGGCAATATCTTAATCGCCTATAACAAAGACAAACAGCCAGTCTATGCAAAAGACCTCAATGCTCACGGTGCAATGGCAGTACTCCTAAAAGAAGCGATTAAACCCAACCTTGTACAGACCATTGAAGGGACGCCTGCTATCGTCCATGGTGGCCCATTTGCCAATATTGCGCACGGTTGTAACTCCGTCATCGCGACTCGCGTGGCCATGCATTTGGCCGACTACACACTCACAGAAGCAGGTTTTGGTGCCGACCTTGGTGCGCAGAAGTTTTGTGATATCAAATGTCGCTTGTCAGGACTGACGCCAGATGCGGCCGTCATCGTCGCCACTATTCGAGCGTTAAAATACAATGGCGGTATTGCCAAAGACAAGCTAACTACCGAAAACTTAGCAGCGCTTGAACAAGGCTTGCCAAACCTGATGAAGCATATCGAAAACATGCAAGAAGTCTATGGGCTACCAGTGGTCGTCGCCATCAACCAGTTCATCAGTGATACTGACGCCGAAATCGAGCTGGTACGGCAAGCGTGCCTGCAAAAAGGGGTCGAAGTTACCCTAACGCAAGTATGGGAGAAAGGCGGTGCAGGCGGCGAAGCATTAGCAAACACTTTGCTAAAATTGCTCCATAATAACAGTCATAAACCTAGCCAATTCCGTTTGGCTTACGATAGTGACAACAGTATTGCTGATAAAATTCGCACGATTGCACAGCGAATTTATGGGGCAGATGATATTGATATCAGCAGTCTGGCTCAGTCCAAAATACGCCGCCTAGAAGCCCTAAATCTCGATAAGATGCCAGTGTGTATCGCTAAAACGCAGTATTCGCTGAGCGATGATGCCAAATTACTGGGCCGGCCTACTGGCTTTGATATCCATGTACGTGATATCAGCATATCCTCTGGTGCAGGTTTTATCGTGGTGATCTGTGGCCCTATCGTGAAAATGCCTGGCTTGCCCAAACGCCCTTCAGCAGAACAGATTGATTTAGACGATGCTGGCAATATCATTGGATTATTTTAGGCCGTGTCATCATTTAGCACATTGATAGGTTTATTGGTCTTGAAATGAGATTATTTGCTGCGATAACTGAGTGCCTCGGATACATGGACGCTCGTGATGTCTACACTATCAGCCAGGTCTGCGATGGTACGCGCCACTCGCAATACTCGATGGTAGCCACGCGCGGATAAATTCAGGCGCTGCTGTGCGAGTTGTAATAGCTGCTGCTCACCCTCTCCCAGTTGGATATATTTATCAATCTCGCTAGGGTTAAGCTCATTATTGACCTTTTGTTGTCGCTGCATTTGATTTTTATGAGCGGCGGCTACTCGTACCCTCACTTGTTCTGAGGTTTCTCCAGCCTGAGCATTTTGCAAGTCGGCAATCGGTAAAGCGGGCACCGTGATATGCAAATCAATGCGATCTAATAGCGGTCCTGATAGCTTGTCTTGATAGCGTTTAATCTGCTCGGGTCGACAGCGACAACGCCCTGATGCATCGCCATCATAGCCACATGGGCAAGGATTCATCGCCGCGACCAATTGAAAATTCGCAGGAAAGGTCATCTGTGAATTGGCACGGCTAATCGTTATCTGCTTAGCCTCTAATGGCTGACGCAACACCTCTAACACCGTACGATCAAACTCTGGCAATTCATCAAGGAATAATACGCCTTTATTAGCCAGCGTAATCTCACCAGGTTTCGGACGTGAACCACCACCGACCAGTGCCACAGCTGATATCGTATGATGAACTTGCCTGAACGGCCGTGTACCATAGTCATAATCACTGTCTGCGACTGAATACGTACTGGCTACTTCTAACGCATCTTCATCACTGAGATCAGGTAAAATAGTCGGTAGACGCGATGCCATCAATGTCTTACCTGAACCAGGCGGCCCTGTAAATAATATCGAGTGCCCACCTGCAGCGGCTATTTCCAGCGCACGCCGCGCATGATGCTGACCTTTGACATCGGCCAAGTCCACTTGATAACCAATATGCTGCGGTGCTGGACTGGGTGTGACGACTGCCAAACTCTCATTGGGTATGCTTGGATTCGCTAGCGACTGTAAGTGGTCACAAACGGCTTTGAGACTGTGGGCACCTAATACCTCCACTCCCTCGACACGGCTGGCTTCTGCCCCATTATCCATTGGCACGATTAATTTGACCGATGTTACTGCTTCTACTGGCAGCGGCTCAGTCAGTGATTGCTCATGACTACTCGATGATTTTGCCGCCAACCCTTCCGCTTTAATCGCTCGTGCCACTGCCAAACTGCCTGTCACTTGCCGCAAGTTTCCATTTAGCGCCAATTCACCGATAAACTCAAACCCTGATAGCACGTCTGGATCGAGCTGATCACTGGCTGCCAAAATACCGATAGCAATCGGTAAATCTAACCTTGCACCGTCTTTGGGTAAGTCAGCAGGCGCTAGGTTAATAGTGAGGCGGCGATTTGGAAACTGAAATCCAGAATTTAATATCGCAGAACGTACTCTGTCTTTACTCTCACGTACCGCTGCTTCTGGTAGACCGACAATGGTGAGTGCAGGCAAACCTTGCGACAAGTGCACCTCAATAATGACCTTAGGTGCGTGCAGACCAACGACTGAACGGGTATAGACTTGAGCAAACGACATAAGTGTTTCCTATAAAGAGGCTCTCTCGATAATAGAGGATTACACATAGGTACGCAAATGTCGTGTTTTGAGTCATAAAACCTCATGTGATTGATGATTCAATCATGAGCTCATTATCTTAGTAAGTTTTGCCTAAGAGTACTCGCTATTCACCCCACTATTAACAAGGATTTGTTATACTAGCCACTGTCTATTTAGACATAAATATTGCTAGAGAAATGGTCTTAAACAAACGGTTTCAATTGCTCCCTTTGAACCACATAAATCCTAGCAATGTATATGGTCAAAACGAGGAATACCGCATGACAGAACATTCAGAACAAAACAATTCTAACAGTGCTGACCATATCGAGCAGCCTTACAATCGCGCCGGAGATCAGCCGACCACGACACGTCCTGTCATGCAACCAGACAATCCTTATGCCAGTATGCGCGGCAGTATTACGAGCAAACATCTACCCGCCTTTGATGAAGCGATCATCCATAAATACAATCGCTCAGGGCCTAGATATACCTCTTATCCCACGGCTTTAGAGTTCGCGCCAATCGCTGACAGTCTTGAGACCAAAATCCTGCAGAACCGTGAAGTGCGTGCACCACTGTCGCTATATTTTCATATTCCGTTCTGTCGTCATCTTTGCTACTACTGTGCTTGCAATAAAATTATTACCAAAAAAAATAGCGACTCTGGTGACTATTTGCAGTACTTGATTGCCGAAATTAAGCACAAACGACGCTTATTATCGGCACCTGAAGGTAGCAGCAAACCATTGGTCAAGCAGCTACATTTGGGCGGTGGTACACCCACATTTTTGCGCGATGAAGAAATGGTTCAGCTGTGGGAGTTTTTACAGACGCAGTTTGAATTTTTACCTGAAGATGAAGGTGATTACTCTATTGAGATTGACCCACGCGAGCTGAGCGAAGACACATTGAAAGTATTACGTGGTCTTGGTTTCAACCGTATCAGTTTAGGTGTGCAAGATTTAGATGAAACCGTACAAATCGCTGTCAATCGTGTGCATTCCGCAGAATTGATTGAGAACGTACTCAACGAGGCGCGCGAACTCGGCTTTCACTCTATTAACATCGACTTGATTTATGGTCTGCCACATCAAACGCCTGAGACGTTGGACAAGACCGTACAGCGCATCATAGAGATGTCACCAGATCGTCTGTCTGTATTTAACTACGCGCATCTGCCAGAACGATTTAAAGCGCAACGTCAGATTAAAGATGCAGACCTACCCAATCCAGCAGCGAAGCTTACAATGCTTGGCAATACTATCAATATGTTGAGCGAAGCCGGCTATCAATATATCGGCATAGACCATTTCGCCAAGCCTGATGATGAACTTGCTGTCGCACAGCGCGAGGGCAAATTACATCGTAACTTCCAAGGTTACACCATCATGGGTGACTGCGACCTATTAGGATTTGGGGTCTCATCCATCAGTCAAATCGCCAATGCCAGTACCCGCTATATCCTACAGAATGATACGGATCTGCAAGCCTATCAAGCCAATATTGATATGGCAAAAATCAACCCTACTGTCATGCCAGCGGTAAAAGTCATTAAGACATCGATCAAAGATCGTCTGCGTGAATATGTGATTATGAACTTGCTATGTCACGACTATGTTGATTTTAAAGATGTGAATCAGAAATTCGGTATCGATGCTATTACTTATTTTATTGATGAAATAGCACAGCTCGGCGCCATGCAAGACGATAAGCTCATCGATATGGATGCCGCTGGTATTCGTGTTTTACCACGTGGACGCTTATTGGGTCGAAACGTTGCGATGGTCTTTGATGAATATCTGGAGAAAAAACACAAGAATCGTTTTTCGAAAGTAATTTAAAACAGCTTTAAGAAGCAACGTTAAAAAATAACGTTAAAAAGCAATGGTTAGTTGATAGCAAAAAAGACCTCAAGCGAGGTCTTTTTTTATGCTGAATTGACGATAAGCAGGCTTGCGACCACCAATGCTATAGTCGATACTAGGGCGTGTCCTCAATTCAATTGATCATATCTAAACGGGCTAAAAATGGCTAAATTTTGCCAAACATCGTTAAA
>NZ_JASDDJ010000077.1 GCF_030407455.1 Psychrobacter sp. 5A.1 | reverse complement strand
TGTTGGTCATACTATTTTCCTTCTTTGGGTTAGTATAACCTCTTAGCAGCTGTCCAAGTTTATTATGCCACTACAGATCCGCCAAAGACAACTAAAGAGCATAAGATCTATCTCTACACCGACAGCATCCTACCCAGCTATGGCGTCACCCAAAACTTTAGAGTATGGCCGTGGTACATTCCACTACTAGTACTACAAGCCTACGTCAAACTAGGTGGCGGCTGGATACAGTCCAAAGGTCGCAACATCATCAATGAACCGCAGTATCAGCACTTGCAATATCCACAGAACAAACCCAATCCTTACATAGACCCCAATATAAATCCGTATCGTATTAAAGTCATAAACAATCAAAGCAAATGGTTTCTTTGGCGCTGGCGTATTATTTGGATATTACACACCTTATTTATACTTAGTATCATTGGGTTGTTTTATGCACTCTTTTTAGGCTATTTGGATGATTATTAGAGGTGTAATAAAGAAGGTTTTTTACCGAAGTCGTCGCTCTAGATGGCAACAGTGGTATGGCCGCCTATCATATTTAGCATAGCGTGCAATACAACCAAACAGATCTCGCTTACTTAACTCAGTATCTCATTCAATAAAAAAGGCCAGCTCAATGAATAAGCTGGCCTTGCTGTTAAAGAGTGAAAATGATTACAAGACAGTCGGTTCAAAATAACATTCTGCTGATAAAAAATGCCATCGAGCGAGTCTGACACTGCCCATCATGTTTTTTATATTGGTATAATGAATCTATTTAAGACCTTTGCAGTTGGCGTAGTAGCTGACTGTAGCAGGCCAGTCCGAAAAAATACCTTGGACACCGACGTCTTGTGCTAGCACATCAATATAATTCATCATATCACCATCATTATTGATGGCATCGCCAAGACCGCTATAGTACCAACCACCGCCATTTGCTAACGGCCCTGAACGTTCTATCGACCACGTAATGATTTTTAGACCATTGGCTTTGGCCTGTTTTGCGTATGCTGAGGGCAACATTTTACCATGACCATCAGTGGTAATTAATATCCAAGGCGGCGGTGCAATGATATTGATGCCACGGGCTTTGATGTCAGCCAATGAGTGCTTCCATGTGGTCGCGTCGTTTTTATCAAACGTTTTATCCTTAGCGGTTTCGTTGCTGTCATCGATGAGATAAACGGCATTGGCACCATAAGCGGGCTCATTTTTGATCCAGTAATCGAGATCTTCGATATTAAACGACTGCGCAAACACATCACTTGCAGGCACATTCGCTGCCTTATAAATGTCTATCAACTGTTGGCGGTAATCATCTAAACGGTAGTTATTGAAGGGCATGGTCACTGCGGGCGCTTTTAGCTCAGGCGTGTGTTTCATACCCAATTGGCGCGCCAACGCGATATGCTCTTTTAAAGTCAATACCTTACCATTTTGTGAATACAAGTCCGTTCGCCAAGGCGCGGTCGCATCCATATACTCGCTAATGCTGGTGGCTTTCTTATTCGCGGCATCCATTTTGCCCGTCAAGGTTTTGAATTGAGCGGCACTGATATCTGAGGTGCGGCATTCAATACGGTCGGCATTGGTCAGTTTACCCTTAGCATCCAACACAGGTGGCACGGTGCATTGCTTGGCCAGCGGTGTGGTCAAAATATTCGTGGTGGTGTGCAAATCGTTTTGTGCGTGACGACAGACCAGCTCGCCGTCATTGGTAAAAGCCACATCGCACTCTAAGATGCCTGCACCCATTTGCGCTGAGGCAACATAGCTATCATAAGTGTGTTCAGGTAATTGCAGCGGTGCACCACGATGCGCGATAGAAAAGTTGGTTTTGCTAGGCGTTTGCGCACTACAAGCCATTAGTTCGTCTTTTAATGGTCCTGCATCCATGTCATTGACCAAGTAAAATGGCCGCACACCATAGGTATAGGCTTGAGGCTTAGCAGGCAAGCTTTTTGGTAGTTGTTTTAGTGATGGCTTAATGGTCTGGTTGGATGTTTGAGTCAATGTGGTATTGCGTATATCGTCTGCTGCCATTGATAGGGTGCAAGTGGCCCCTAGTGCTATGGCTATACTGACTGTCTTAACGGTTTTAAATGGCGTTTTTTTGAGTTGATTGAGCGTTGCCACTGAATTATTTAATATTGTCATGTAAAATGTTCCTGCAAAATTATAAAAAAATCCCATTGGTGATATCAATAGAGATTAAAAATTGTTGCTTGATAATTACTAAAAGTAACCAAAGGTCGCATGTGCGATGATGAGAACTTAGCATTAATGCGGACGTAATGGTAGGCGAATGTGCCAAAAAATAGAAAAATGACTGTATGTAAGCTTGATAGTATCGAACTTTTCGGTCATGAAATTATACCTGCCTTTTTCTATTGTTCACATTTCCGCCATTTTTTGTACAGTCTTGCATTATTGACCATGCGCTTAAACTAGCAGATGATGTTGACCATATGATGACACACACGTTATCTTGGTAAATAATATATAGAAATGCGTAGAGCATATCCCACTACATCATTAAGGATAAATATGAGTAACTATTTAGACGCGGTCGTCGTTGAGCACAATCCCTCTCAAAAAAAGATAGATCGCGCTGTGATTTGGCTGCATGGCTTGGGTGCCAGTGGTCATGACTTTGAGCCAGTTGTACCGCAACTTGGCTTGGCTGATGATATGGCGGTAAGGTTTATCTTTCCACATGCGCCAAAGCGTGCAGTGACGGTAAATGGTGGCATGGTGATGCCAGCATGGTACGATATTTTAGAGATGAGTCTAGAGCGCAAAGTCGATGTCGCTCAGATTGAAGAGTCTTCTCAACAAATACAGGATTTGATCAGCCGTGAGATAGAGTGTGGTGTCGCTCCTGAGCACATTGTCATTGCAGGGTTTTCGCAGGGTGGGGCAGTGGCGTATCATGTGGCACTTGGTTATCCAAAGCGTTTGGCCGGTTTGATGACACTATCTACCTACTTGGCAACGAATGACAATATCGACTATAGTGCTGCCAATAAAGACATGCCGATTTTGATTGAGCATGGTACACACGATCCCGTTGTCCCTGTGGTTTTAGGCGAGCAAGCACAGCAATTATTATCTGATAAAGGCTACAATGTTGCTTATCATACTTATCCGATGGCGCATCAGGTTTGTATGCCACAGATTCAAGCGATTGGCACATGGTTGAATACAGTGCTTGCGTAGACAATTAAGCTGTAACGTAATGTAATATAAGTATCATATAGGTTGAATGTTAACGTATATATCCTATATAATACTCGACCTTATTGGGGATGTTCTGGCTTCGACGCTGGTAATGAAACTCAATGATGCATGTCGAGAGTATATGTCCTCTCGTTAATCCAACATATATTGTTATAGTCGCAAACGACGAAAATTACGCTCTAGCAGCTTAAACCCTGTTTACTTGGTTGCTGATCACCTACAGTTGGTCAACTAAGTTGAAGCGTCCGCATGTAGGCTCGCCACAAGGGATTGTCTCAATCGCTTGGGTTCAAAAGTAGAGAATCGGCTAATCCATCCTGACTGTCGGATCGGTGCAGACTAAAATTAAAGACAGAAACTAAACATGTAGATTCATGAGCGTAATGCTGGCGGACGCGGGTTCAACTCCCGCCATCTCCACCAAATATTAAAAATCCGATCACTTAGGTGGTCGGATTTTTTTGTCTAAATTTTATGTGTTTGTATCTAAAATGACCATGAATCATTGTTTAGATATAAAGTATAAGAGCATGAATGATCTTTTTTGTCATCAATTGAGGTCATAGTATTTGCTTGTTTTAATCTGTGATTCTGATTATTCTTAATTGTGGCCTATTCGGAGTATCAGATGATATACCAATAAGAATAAGCTGACGTTCAAACAACTACAGGGAATGTACTATGTTAGGAAAAATGATGTATCAGCCATTGCTGATCAGTGGTCTAATCGAACACGCTGCCCGTTATCATGGTGATACAGCGGTTGTCTCCAAAGAAGTCGATGGACAGATGACGCATACCAATTGGCGTACTGTCTCCGATAATTCAAAACGATTGGCCAATGCTTTGGCTGCACTGGGATTACAATCATCAGAGCGCATAGCGACTTTGGCTTGGAATAACCGTCGTCACTTAGAGGCTTGGTATGCGATTTCAGGCAGTGGCATGGTTTGCCATACCATCAATCCTCGCTTGTTTCCTGAGCAGCTTAGCTACATTATCAATGATGCTGATGATCGTGTGCTATTTTTTGATACTACTTTTTTACCTCTTATTATGGCGATTAAAGAAGATATTAAAGGTGTTGAGCACTTTATTTGTCTAAGTGATCGAGACGATAGTATTGTAGAAAAACTGCCTGACGTATTGTTCTTTGACGAATTATTAGCAGATTATTCTACTGACTTTGACTGGCCTCAATTCGATGAAGCGACAGCCAGCTCTTTATGCTATACCTCAGGCACAACAGGCCACCCTAAAGGGATTTTATATACTCACCGATCCTCTGTACTACATGCGATGGCGCTATGTATGCCTGACGTCTCAGCACTATCTGCGCAAGATGTTTTACTGCCAGTAGTACCGATGTTCCATGTCAATGCTTGGGGCACACCTTATGCTGCTGCGTTGACGGGCTGCTCGCTCATACTCCCTGGTCCCAATCTTGATGGTGACAGTTTGGTTTCTCTCATTGATGATTACCAGATAACGGTTGCTTTAGGGGTTCCGACAATTTGGCAAAGCTTATTGACTGCCGCCAAAGCTAGAGACAGTAAGCTGGATAGTATGACGCGTACCATTGTTGGCGGAGCTGCTTGTCCACCATCGGTCATCAAAACCTTTAGAGAAGATTTCAATTGCGATGCCATACATGGATGGGGTATGACGGAAACCAGTCCACTTGGCACGATGAATCAAATCAAGGCCAAGCATAAATCGCTGAGTAAAGATGAAATTAACGAATTACGTAACTCTCAAGGTCGCCCCCCTTATGGCGTTCAGTTGCGTCTGATAGATACGGATCAGCCGCTACAGTCTATTAAAGAAGACGGTATGTCTCAAGGTCGTCTACAGATTAAAGGGCACTGGATTATCAATGACTATTACACCGAGAACCCTGATGCCATCACTGAAGACGGCTGGTTCGACACGGGCGATATTGCCACCATTGACGCAGATGGTTATATGAATATCCGTGACCGCTCAAAAGACTTGATCAAGTCGGGCGGGGAGTGGATATCTTCAGTGGAGCTTGAAAATATCGCAGTCGCCCATCCACAAATAAAAATGGCGGCTGCTATCGCTGCAAAGCATAAAAAATGGGGTGAACGTCCAGTTTTGATAGTGGTAAAAGAATCAGATGCGGCGCTCGGTGAGTCACAAGTACTTCGCTTTTATGAGGATAAAATTGCCAGCTGGCAGATACCTGATAAAGTCATTTTTGTAGAGAATATTTTGCTTAATGGTGCTGGAAAAATGGTCAAAAAAGACTTGCGTGATAACTATGGTGATGCATTGCTAACTCTGTAGTAGTAGATCTTAATAGTCATGCTATTTGAAGAGTCCAGCCTAGGGCGTGTCTTCAATTCACTCGATAGTTATCTAAATGGGCTAAAACAGCTAAATTTTGCTAAACATCGTCAAATAGCTGGTTAATATCCCGATATTATCTGCACTATTTTCCTCGTTTGACTGCGATTTATCTCATTTTCATCACCATTTTTGAAATGAAGACACGCCCTAGAAATCAGATGGTTTTTGCTGAAGGTAGTGGGATAGATAGAGCAGGAGAGTATGGAACGCCAGATACAACAAAGCCCCTGATATCAGGGGCTTTAGCTGTTCTATAAGATAGTATAGGACTATGTAATGGTACCCGGAGCCGGACTTGAACCGGCACGCTATTGCTAGCGAGGGATTTTAAATCCCTTGTGTCTACCAATTTCACCACCCGGGCAAAACTTGTTTTATCTAATATGTAAACTAGCTGATAGACCATCTAGTTACTAGATAAGTGCTCGCTATTATAGTCATTTATGATAATAATGCAAGCTTAAATTAACGTAAAGTTAATAAATAATTGGAGGCTGGAGTCGGAATCGAACCGGCGTTAACGGAGTTGCAGTCCGCTGCATGACCACTCTGCCATCCAGCCAATCAAGGTGGCCTATATTAGCAAAATTATAATAAATTACAA
This sequence comes from Psychrobacter sp. 5A.1, assembly GCF_030407455.1. Classification (GTDB taxonomy): domain Bacteria; phylum Pseudomonadota; class Gammaproteobacteria; order Pseudomonadales; family Moraxellaceae; genus Psychrobacter. Next base: position 7,926 of record NZ_JASDDJ010000077.1, on the reverse strand, counting down.
GTCCTTTTTTCATTAAAAACAGGTTATTTGCTACCTTATCTATAAATGACCCTAATTTAGAGTTATTTATACGATTAATAGGCTTTATAACGCTATCACCAAGCTAGTGCTCAGTGATGTTTTCTAAAAATAATAGCGATGACATGCTAAACGATGTCCTTATTATCCCGTTTGGCTTTTTTAATATCACGATAAGTGGCCGTGCAAATTAATATCAGCACTCCTAAGGTAATCGCTGGCCAAATTAGAATATATAAGCCATAAATAAAAACATTGTCCATGATATCTCCTTATAGTATTTCTCAGTAAGTAGCGGTTAGCCATACATTGCCAGCCAACCGCCGCTCGCATGAAGCAATTTTAATTTAAGATTTAGATGACGATGGCATGTCAGTATTTTTATCGTAATTGCCCACACGTTGCTTGATTAAGTCAAAGTCAAAATGTTCGTCACCCATCAGGCTGACTATCACACAGACGATGGTACTAGCGCCGTAAGCCGTCAGTGAGGCGAGTAAGACCATGTATTGACGTAGGAAACCAGTGGCAAATATTAGCATCAGTACCAGCGTGATAGCGGCGGCTCCCATGCCAACTTTACGACCTAAGAAACCAAAGACCATCAGACCAATTACGACAGCGCCACCGACACTGGCTAGTATCTCGAAGAATAGAGCTGTGAAACCCGTAATCGGCACTAATTCAAAGCGGGCAACGCAGAATAAGAGTAGGCCGACGATGACCGCTGAAGTAAAGGCGGTATTGGTCACGCGATTCCAAAACACACTGGCAATCACAGGGAAAACAATAGCGCCCCATAGTGCACCAACGAAGACCAGCATGACCAAGATATCGAGCTTAAAGCTGGCAAAAATTAGTCCAGCCGCTGTCGCAACAATCATCGTGCCACGACCGACGAGCATCATTGTTTTAGGTTTAACATGACCTTTTTTGGCGATGTTTTTACCGTAAACATCCGCCATCATAATCGTCGATAGTGCTGATAAATCGGAGTCAGCGGTGGATGACAATGAACCAATCACTAAAATAAAAAACAATCCGATAAAGACAGGATGCAGATAAGTACTGACCATTTGTGGAATGAGGTTATTCATATTGCCATCGAGTGGTTCGATGCCGATGGTGACCGCCATCAGTCCAATCATACCAAGACCAATGACAATCCCTGCATAGCCGACGGTGGCTGTGATAAATGTCGCTTTAATCTTGGTTTTATCAATCGCAAATAATCGTTGGGTGATGGTTTGGTTACCGATAGCATATGCCAATACCGCGACAAAATAGGGTGCGCCTTGTTGAAAAAAGGCTTCAGAAGAGAAAAAATCCTGCTGCTCTAACGTCAGGTTTGACAGTCCGCTGACCATGACCTCAGGGCCACCCATGGCAAATAGTACTGCTGGAATAATGACGACACCAATGGCCATTAACGCGACCAATTGGGCGAAATCGGTAAAAACGGATGCACGGAAGCCTGACGTTAATGTGTAACTTAGTACACCGATACCCGCGATCATCACCCCTGTTTGGAACGATAAGGGCGACAGAACTGACACCAATGCTCCAGCAGCAGTGAAGTTGACCATCAAGCTAATTAAACTGCCCATAATATTGGATATGGCTAAGATTAATTGGCTTGATGAACCGTGGCGGGCGTGAATGAGCTCACCGAGTGTATGGCCATCTGGCGCCAATTCACGAAAGCGCATACCAAAAGGGTAGATGAACAAAATCATCAACGCGCCCCAAAAGCCATAATGTATCGGTCCTGATACCCCGTATTTATAGCCAGAGGTGGCGGCAGCGTAAAATGAGGCTGCCCAAATCCAAGTGGCGGTCATGCTGGCTGCACCCATACCAAAGCCAACACCGTGACCTGCAACCATAAAACCAGAAGTGGTTTCTTTGTCTTTTTTAATCAATAAAGACAGTAAGTAGGTGCCACCATAAAAGGCTAACAGCAATAAAATAATCGTTAATGATGAAAATTGGAACAATGACTCAGTTTTCAAATTCATACCTCGCAATTGTTTGTTGATGAATAAAGTTTAGTAAAACTAAAGATACCAAACTATTAGGAATACCACACAGCCTATACCGCCCTCATACCGAACGTATGTGGCTAATATGAATAGCGAAAATACCAACTGTAGTGGTAAGCAAGTGCTAAGTGTCATGCCCAGGTCTTAATGACACACATCGTGTCAAATCAAAAAGACAGGGGCGACTCTCAATAGGCGTCAGTTCATGGATAAATCATGACGCTATTAATAGGCATACACAAAGGTAGCTGAGTGCTAAAGAAAGCTCATATGATGAGCGTCCATAGCAGAATTACGAATGAGTACTAAGCCATGATTGCATGACCCGAACTCGATTTAGACAGCCTTATCAGCTGTAATAAGCAATAGGTAAGAAGTCTCTATCCAACTATTGCGATTGATGTATTACTTAGCGGCATTAATAAATAAAACTACATATTTGTTAAGCACTTGTAACATATTTGCGCGATAAGGGTAACCTATTATGTCGCCAATCTCAAATGTTATCCAACATTCGCTAGATTGTGTTCAAAACTGACACATCAGTCGTCATATATAGTTGACTCAGTTTAAAAGAGCGTCAAGGCAACCGAGTGCAGATGTATGTGTGATACGTCAAGCGAGGTTAACGCTGTCACTCTTTTATAAAGGATTGACTATAGATTGATGGAATAAAGTATTAGGGCGTGTCCTCATTTTAAAAATGGTGATAAAAATGAGATAAATTGCCGTCAAACGAGGAAAATAGTGCAGATAATATCGAGATATTGACCAACTATTTGACGATGTTTGGCAAAATTTAGCTATTTTTAGCTCATTTAGAGAACACTCGTTTGAATTGAGGATACGCCCTAGAAGGTAGGGTTTCAGAAGGGGTATGTTCGCAATAAGGTTGAATACTATTTTAAGCCATGTTCTCATTTTAAGCCTCACAAGCTAAATGGTGACATGCATGCCCTAGAGATCTGCATAGCTTGTATAATAAGTGACTCGGTTGTCACGCAAAAAACCAGCCAACCCAAGGCCATAACGCTCAGCGACACGCACTGCTGTACTGGTGGGTGCCGACATACCAATTAGCCAAGGTATACGGCTTCGAATAGACTTTTGAACCAGTTCAATAGATAGCCGTGAGGTCATGAGTACGCAATCAACGTCTATCTTTTGTCGCAATTGCCAGCCGATTAACTTATCGAGCGCATTGTGACGTCCCACATCCTCAAATAAGTATAGCTGCTGATTGTGTATCGTCGCTGCGGCATGTACTGCGCCTGTCAGTTGATGCGTATGCTGCGTGGCATCCACTTGTTGACGCAGTGCCAACAGATAGTCAAGGCTTGGGACAGTCGCCTTAGAGTCATCAATACTTGCTTGTTGAGTATCCTCGTGTTGCAAGTCGCCTTGTGAGTAGTTGCTCAAATCAGGCAAAGCTTGTGCTAGTCCAGTAATACCGCACATACCGCAGCCTGTACGCCCTGCGAGCTGACGTTTTTGTGCTTGGATACGTTGATGGCAACGCTGGCTTAATACCAATTCCACGACATAGATATCATAATCTTGGAATTGCTGTAGGCTTTGCTCAATTGCTGCTGAATCAAGACTTTCATCGCTCGCATCTTGCGCAAACTTCTGATAGCTTTCAATATCTGCAAGCTGAGTCACGTCCCAATCGAGCAGCTCGTGACTGTATTCAATCAGGCCTTCACTAAATAAGAACCCAACAGCCAAGTATTCAAGTTGATGGGGACTGGCCATCAGTACCGCATAATGAATCCCATTAATGATGATAGAGACCGCCGCTTCTACTGCTAAGCTGGTGGTCTGAGATTCGATCTGAATACGAGTGTTATGATTAGGGGTTCTGTTAATTGACGGGTAATGATGTTTTTGTGCCAAATGACCGCGAGCCAGTGGCGTATTTGATGCCCCGTTATTTTTAGGTAAGTCAGTCGGATCTGTGTTGGTTTCAGTCGGATCTGTGTTGGTTTCAGTTGAATCACCTATTGTAGCTGGATGATCAGATGACCCACTTGGCTTAGCATTATCTTCGATTATTATCACGGTTTATCATGGCCTAAAAGTATGGGCGTGTTTATGGTCATTTAGAGGGATAGCCAATGAAAATATCATTCTCATTGGCTATTTGCAGTATGATTTATGCGGGCGTAGCTATCGGCGTGTTTGCTTCTACGCGCTCTAAAACGACGGTCGTTGATTTGTACGCTGGGATATGGGAGTCAGGCGCATAAGTGTCCAAATCAAATAGGTCATTGCACTCAGGGTAGTAAGCGGCAACAGCGTTAGAGGCAATATCCATCTCGGTTAATACCAGTGGACCTAATATGCGTGGTTGCTCGGTGCTGCCTTTAGCACGCTGGCGAGTGACCATGACACGGTCGCCTTTTTGCCAGCCGAGACGGCTTATCTCATCTGGATGCATAAACAGCACATCACGGCGATCAGTTTGGCGATAGCGGTCTTTAAACCCAAAAATCATGGTGTTGAATTGATCATGGCTGCGGACACTGGTCAATTGCCAAATCTTCTGCGTTGTATCTTTATTATCATCCACATCGTTTGCGTCTGCCATTTGTGCTGCGACAAAAGTAATGGGGTATTCGGGTACTTCAAATTGAGCTTTGCCGCTCTGGGTATTCCATACGCGATGACGCGCTGCATGATATAAGTGAAAGCCGCGCTCAGTGGTGCGAATGCGTTGATTGAAGTCTTCAAACCCATTAATAGCTTGGGCGATATAGTCTCGAATAACATCAAAATCCTCACTCATCGCAAGCCAAGGAATAGACGAGTCCGCGCCGAGTACATGCGTTGCGATATCTGCCACAATTTGCGCTTCAGATTTCAAAGTATCACTGACAGGTTTGAGTGTGCCTTGGGTGGGCACTACCTGACACATGGAGTCTTCGATGGTCGCAAACTGCTCACCCTTTGTCGTGACAATACGCTCAGTACGGCCTAAGCAAGGCAGAATTAAATTATTTGCACCTGGATATAGCATGGTCTCATTGAGCTTGGTGCCGACAAATATATTAAGCTGAGTGGTGGTTAAGGCTTGTTCAATGGCGCTAGTATCGGGTGCTGCTACCGCGTAGTTGCCACCCATGCCCATAAAGACTTTTAATTTGCCTGCGATAAGGGCCTTAGCTCCTGTGACGACATCGTAGCCATGCTCTTGTGGCATAGGGTGCTCAAACACACGCTCAAGACTGTCTAGCAAGCTCTGGCTAGGACGCTCATGGATACCCATGGTGCGATCGCCCTGTACATTGGAGTGCCCACGTACGGGAGAGGCACCTGCGCCATCAATACCAATCATGCCCATTAATAATAATAGGTTGGTAATCATCGCGACATTGTCATCGCCCTGCACATGCTGGGTAATGCCCATGCCCCACGTGCAAATCGTCGCTGGACTCTCAGCCACTAGCTCAGCGAGATTGATAATATCTGTCTGAGAAATACCACAGCCGAGCGTGATGTCTGCCCATGATTGCGCTGTTAGCCACTGTTTTAAAGGTTCAAAACCTGACGTGTGAGTGGTAATAAAGTCGTGATTGATTTTATCGTTTGCAATCAACCATTTGGCAATGCCTGTCAATAGTGCGGCATCGCCACCGATTTGAATCTGAATGACATCATCGACCATTTTAGCGCTTTGACCCGCTGCCATGTGTGTTGGTTTTTGCGGATTCCTAAACTTATTTAAACCTTGTTCGCGCATGGGATTAATCGAGAGGATTCGACATCCTTGCTCGTGAGCATGGGCGAGCATTTCTAGCATTCGTGGGTGATTGGTCGCTGGATTTTGCCCAAACATCAATATCAATTTGGCCTGCTCAAAATCTTCTAACTTAACTGTCGCTTTACCAATGCCCAACTGTTTACTGAGCATGACAGAGGTTGGTTCGTGGCACATATTAGAGCAATCAGGTAAATTATTGGTACCAAAACAGCGTACAAATAACTGAAATAAAAAGGCTGGCTCATTGGTCACACGGCCTGATGTATAAAATAGCGCCTCATCTGGTGAACCAAGCTGTCCAAACTGCTCAGCGATCAAACCATACGCAGCTTCCCAAGTGATAGGAACGTAGCGATCTTGCGCGGCATCATAATACATTGGCTCTGATAAACGGCCACTATGCTCAAGTTCGTACCCCGACCATCCTTGTAGCTCAGTGACAGTGTGTCGCGCAAAGAACTGGGCATCTGCTTTTTTGGTCATGGTTTCACTAGCGATGACCTTGATACCATTTTCGCAGACATCTATAGCTTTGTGGGACTTGTGGTCAGGCCAAGCACAACCTGGGCAATCAAATCCGCCTTGAGGTTGGTTGCTTTTGAATACGCTGACACTGCCACGCAAAAAAGTTTGATAGTCCATCAGTTTACGAGTAGAGGAGATCAGCGCAGGCCAACCAGCAGCAGGGTGAGAATAAATAGGGATTTTGCGCATGACAAACCTCATAGATAAATGGTGATGGATAAGTTGTTGTTATAGACGACAACTATATAATGGTCAGTGGAAACTTCATATGATCATTAACTATAGATAACAAAAAACCTTCGAGAAGATTGAGTGTTCTCAAAGGTTGATAAGTGACCTATGCTGTCAAATCTGTAGACATTCACTTGGGAGATTTTAGTTACGTAGCCTGACAATAAAAGTCAAACCACATCTGTCTTGGCGTTCTATAGCCTAAACCTATAAAGTGCGTAATACTGAGCAGCTTTTCGAAGAGGGTTGGATCTAATATAGTCAATTTTCTCAGAATATTAAGTCTCCGATAAAGTTGGGGCGGTTCATCTTACTCAATATATATTTTTACTTATAATAAAATGCAAGTATTGTCGAAATATCACGATATAATTTCTATACGCATTGTAAAGTTTCCATAAACTGCATTTTGCTATTCAGCATCTCTTTTTTCAGCCAATTTTTAAACACCACCTTTCTCTCATCTTCGTAAAAAGGATGATAAGACAATAAATGATAAGACGAGCTGTCTGCCATTGGAGGATGGATTAATTCTAAAAAGTGATGCGAAAGTTCTTTTTCCACCATAAACATTGAAACAATAGCGGTTCCCAAACCAGCTAAGCACCCCTCAATACATAAGTAAAAGTGCTCTAACACCATGGTCTCGTACGATAAAATCTCGCTACTGACTAACTTAGATTTATTTATGTGATGCCAAAAATTTGGTCGAGAAGAAGTCAGTAATAGGGTGTTCGTTGGTTCAGTTCTAGGGTTGCGGACAGCGACTATGTATTCTTCAATAATTTTCTCATGAAATATATTTTTGTCCCATTCAAAATCATTTCTGCGCAAAGCAATATCAATAGATTTCCCTTGAAAGTCTACTGTTCCACCATCCGTTAGTAATACAATTTCAAACCCATAATTTAATGAATTAAATTCAGCCAAACGCGGTATCAACCATTTCATTGAAATAGTGGGCTCACAGGAGAGTACCAGTTGCTTTTTTCGATGATCTTGCCTCGTTAGATCCACAAGACAGTCATCTAATTTTGCAAAAACTTGCTGGCAACAAGAAAAAAGTAGATTGCCATTGGCTGTGAGCACCAGTTTCTTATTGACTCGGTTAAACAAAGATACACCTAAAGCATCTTCCAAATTCTTAATCTGTTTACTTACTGCACTTTGTGTCACAAACAGTTTCTGAGAAGCAAGCGTCACACTATTATGCTCTGCAACGTAGTAAAAGAACCTTAATGAATTCAACGATATTTTTTCTATCATGCCAAAATCTCATAGATGATGATGTAATAAACTCAATTTTAGTTTATCTGTAAATGTAGGAGAATGCACTTAAATTAATAA
>NZ_JASDDJ010000076.1 GCF_030407455.1 Psychrobacter sp. 5A.1 | reverse complement strand
TATCTACGAGCGTCTACCAAAGAGCAGGACGCCAAACGTGCCAAAAGCGAACTCATAGCATTTGCCAACGATCATGGTCATAAAATTGCCGCCTTCTATGTCGAAAATGAATCAGGAGCTACCTTGGTGCGACCCAAGCTTATGCAGCTGATTGAAGATGCTCATAAGGGCGATGTTATCTTAGTTGAGCAGATTGATCGTTTGGCGCGTTTGAATCAAGTTGATTGGGATACGCTCAAAAAAATGCTATCAGAAAAAAGTTATCTATCGTATCAAAAGAGCTGCCTACCTCATATATAGCGCTTCAATCTGAAAGCAGCACTGAATTTATGAGCAGTGTATTGCAAGCCATTAACTCAATGATGCTGGATATGCTCGCAGCCATTGCTAGAAAAGACTATGAGGATCGCCGTAACCGCCAGATGCAAGGTATTGCTCGTGCTAAGGCAGAAGGTAAGTATTCAGGACGTAGAAAGGATACGGAAAAGCGTAAGATTATTGCCAGTCTGCTTAAATCAGGCCATAGCTATTCTGATATTCAAAAAATGGCCAAGTGCTCACGGCATCTAATTGCTGATGGTTCCGCTGGGATATGCCATATTACATCAGTGGGTGTGCTACTGCCCAAAATAGTTGTTTTCCATACTGTGTGATTAACCTTTCCCAATCTGATGCAGTGACGATATGAATAAGTTACGCGTATTTTACTTTCAAGCCGCCGTTCAAATTTACGTCTAGCTATATTAAAGACTCGAAAGCAGTACGCTTGTTTCACTATTTAGAATACCCTGTACTTCTCGCACTTGACGAAGTACTTCATCAAACTCCCCCAAGGTTGGAGTGTTGATTTCAGCAACAAGATCCCAAGCACCATTTGTTGTGTGCAACTTTACTAGTTCTGGTATGCCACGTAGTTTTCTGATGACTTGAGATGTGGATTGTCCGGATATTTCAATCATCATGAGAGCTTTTACAGTTCTTTGATCTAAAGTTTCATTTACTCGAACAGTAAATCCAAGAATTGCGCCGCTAGAGAGCAGTCGATTGAGTCGATTTTGTATCGTTGCACGAGATACTTTTAGCCTTTCAGCAAGATGCGAAATAGTTGCTCGACCATCTCCTCTCAACTCTGAGATAAGCTCATTATCTAAACTATCGTAAACATATCTTCTCATTAGACTTCTTACCTATTAGGACTTGTACATTATCATAATGTACATTATGTCTTATCAAAATGCAAAATAATACCAATAATTTAGTAAGTTTTTTGCATTTTAACTAGCACTTGGTCTTGCTAAGATATCTCATATCAATTACGAAAATTATCTAGGAGCAAAATATGTCGAATTTTATCGTATCGCCCAAGGAAGGCGTTCCATTCGTTAGTGTACAAGCGATGGCTCAAATGATTCATGATTATGGCGTTGAGCAATGTATTACAGACCTAGTAGATGCTTTAGAACAAGATTTTCTTCGTTGGGATCAATTTGAAAAATCTTCTCGTTTTGCTTCGCATTCAAAAGATGGCGTCATAGAGTTGATGCCAGTCAGCGATGGAGAGATGTTTGCTTGTAAGTATGTCAATGGTCATCCGATTAATACCAAACGAAATTTACAGACCGTAGCAGCAATGGGTATCTTGTCTGACGTTGAAACTGGGTATCCTATTTTGCTGACAGAGATGTGTATCCTGACGGCATTACGTACGGCTGCCACATCAGCTATGTTGGCCAAACATTGTGCGCCAAAAGGCGTTACAAAACTGGCATTAATAGGAAACGGTGCTCAGTCTGAATTTCAAGCATTGGGTATGAAAGCCATAATGAGTATTTCTGAAGTTCGTTTGTATGATGTTGATCCAGCGGCCTCGCAGAAAACAGCTGATAACCTTTCAGACTCAGGTTTAAAAGTCCTTGTTTGTCGTACGTTAGAAGAAGCTGTTTTAGGTGCAGAGATTATTACTACCTGTACGGCTGATAAAACCAATGCCACCATTTTACGAGACGATATAATCACAAAAGGTGTTTATATCAATGCGATAGGCGGTGACTGTCCTGGTAAGACAGAGCTGGATAGCAATATATTAATGCGAGCAGATCGTGTGATTGTAGAGTTTGAACCTCAGACACGCGTTGAGGGAGAGATTCAAAATCTATCAAGCGACTTCTCTGTTATTGAGTTTCATCGCATTCTTAAAGGTGAAGAGCAAGCTCGAACGTCAGATGATGATCTAGTTGTGTTTGATGGCGTTGGTTTTGCATCAGAAGACTTTACGGCTTTGGTATTTTTACGCGACTTGATCAAAAAGCAGGGAGGGTATGAGATTTTAGATTTAATACCTCAGCAAGCTGACCCTAAAAATCTATATTCGGTAGTAAAAGATCATAGCCTAGTGACGAATGAAGCGATGGCTGTGGCCATGTCATAAATACTTGATACAAAAACAGCCTTTTATGGAGTTTATAAAAAAGTAATAAACGTCGTAGATAATCTTTGATCTTACGGTGCTTATTACTTTCTTATGGTAGGTCAGGTAATACACTAAACTCGGTTGCCCTTACATAATAAATTATTGGTGAAATAATCTGCGCGTATTAAAAATTCGTATCTTTAGAAATGATAATTAAATTTTCTTAAAGGAAAATTAAAAGACAGTAAGGTGCTTCGCTGGATGCTAAGTCCCAAAACCTAAAAATTAAGGATGATATTAATGATAAACGAAGATAAAAACATACCGTTTTTTTTGGCTCTCATGCCAATTTTAATGATGGTATTCGCTATGCTGATCACCATCGTAGTCTTCGAAGGAGCACCACACATTCCACTGGCTTTCGGCACAATTATTGCGTCACTAGTAGCTTGGAAACATGGGTTTAGCTGGAAAAAAATTGAAGACAGCCTTTATGACGGTATACGTTTAGCACTGCCCGCTGTAGTGATAATACTACTAGTTGGATTAGTTATTGGTGCTTGGATGGGAGGCGGTATAGTAGCGACCATGGTTTACTATGGCCTTAGTTTATTGAGACCTGATTTATTTTTAATATCCATAACACTCATGTGCGCAGTAGTTTCTATAGCAATCGGAAGTTCTTGGTCAACAATGGGGACAATCGGTATTGCTGGAATGGGCATAGGCGCTAGTATGGGAATTCCGGTTGGAATGGTAGCTGGTGCGGTTATATCTGGCGCTTATTTTGGCGACAAAATGTCTCCTTTATCGGATACAACCAATCTTGCAGCTGGACTCACGAATACAGATTTATTTGTACATATCAAAAACATGCTTTACACCACCATTCCAGGGCTAATAATTGCACTAGGAGTTTATTGGTACTTAGGCTTAAGCTTTGTAAGTACTGAGGCTGAACTATCAAACATAAATACCACTATGACATTAATCCAAGATAGCTTTTTAATTTCACCTTGGCTCTTATTAGTCCCTCTAATAGTGATTGTAATGGTTGGCTGTAAAATACCGGCAATACCAGCATTAACCTTTGGAATATTACTTGGTTTTCTTTGCCAAATTTTTGTACAGGGAGGCACTATTGCCTCCTCTATTAGCGCTCTTCAGAATGGCTACTTAATTGATACTGGCAACTCTTTTATCGATTCTCTGTTTAGTCGCGGTGGTATCGAATCAATGATGTATACAGTTTCGATGACTATTGTAGCTATGACCTTTGGAGGTGTTCTTGAAAATACGGGTATGCTCAAATCTATTGTAGCTAAGATGTCAGGCATGACTAAATCTGCAAAAACACTTATTCCAACTACTATTGCTTCTTGTTTCATAACCAATGCAACTTGCTCCGAACAATACATTTCCGTTGTTGTACCAGCACGTATGTTCTCTAGTGTATACCGTGAACGTGGCCTAGATTCAAGAAACCTTTCAAGAGCCCTAGAAGATGGAGGCACATTAACTTCTGTATTTATACCTTGGAACACATGTGGAGTATTCATTTTAGCAACTTTAGGAGTAGGTGTTCTAGAGTTTGCCCCTTATGCCGTTCTTAATTATTCTGTGCCAATTATCTCAATACTATATGCCATCACAGGCTTTTCAATTACAAAACTAAGACCAGATCAGCATATTCCACCAAGTCAAATGATTAAAGCTACTAGCTAAATAGGACTTAGGATTTCCTTGTGCGCTTTATCAAAGAAAGTGCACAGTCTTCTCATTTCTAATGAGTTCTTTTAATTATTAATAGGCTAGTCAAATATGGAAAATTTTCCTAAAATATTATGGAATGAAGCTAAGCTACGTGACAATATTCGATTTTTAAATAAGTTTTTTGATTTGCAAAGCTGGCCTATTACATGGGTTCCAGTATCTAAATCTATCTGTGCCTATCCAGATATTATTAAGGTTTTACTTGACGAAGGTATTTCTGAGATAGCGGACTCTAGAATAAAAAACCTTAAAGCTATCAAGTCAATTTCTAAAAATTGTCGGACATTGCTTTTGCGTCTTCCTGGTCTTCATGAAATAAAAGATGTTATCCAGTACGCGGATACAAGTTTAATTTCCGAAATAAAGACACTAGAAAAGTTGCAGGATGAAGCAAAAGTGGTGGGGATTAAACATCGCGTTATTCTTATGATTGAGTTAGGAGATTTACGTGAAGGAGCATTGCCTAAAGATATAATTGAAATAGGTCGCTTTATTCTTAAGCAAGATCATATTGACTGGTGTGGCATTGGTACCAATCTAACCTGCTATGGCGGCGTATTACCTACTAAAGAAAAAATGACGAGTTTACTCAAGATTAAAGATAGTATCTTAGTTGAGTTGGGTCATAATTTGTCAGTAATTTCTGGTGGGAACTCGAGTACACTTTCTTTGATGTTTAAGGGCGATATGCCAGAAGGTATAAGTCAACTTCGTCTTGGCGAAGCTCTATTTTTAGGTAGAGAGACTACATTAGGAACGTGTATCACTGGAATGCATAGTGATATATTTACTATAGAAGCAGAAATAATTGAGGTAAAAACTAAACATTCTATTCCAGAAGGAGAAATAGGTGCTGACGCTTTTGGCAAAAAACCAATATTTAAAGATGTTGGACTGCATTCTCGTGCTATTGCTGCTATCGGTCGACAAGATATTCCCATTGAAGGTCTAATACCTATCGACGAAAACATCCAGATTCTTGGTGGAAGTAGCGATCACATGATCCTTGATGTACAGAGCAGTCAAGTCAAAGTTGGAGATATATTGAGGTTTAATATTAATTACCCCGCCTTATTACAAGCGATGACCTCGCCTTATATTGAAACAGAAAATTGCTAGGTTACTGATAGTCTAGAATATGATTAGTTCTGCCTTATAAACAGAAAGAAATCTAAGAGTTGATTCCCAAGAATCATCTATTTCAAATAGAAGTATGATTTTACAAAAAATAATCAACCGATTCTTACCATCGTAAGTGTGCTTACTTGGTTCTAATCGTCCTAACATATGTGATGCAATCCTGAGGTTTTGATGAGTCATTTATTTCGTAATTAATTAAGTGTATTCAAAATCAGTTTACGGGGGAGGAGAACATGCTTAAAGATAGTACAGTTTTAGAGATTATGAGCCGAAATGAACAAAATATAGAAGCTAGTTTAGCCTTGCATAATAATGTTGAAATGATGAAAAAATATTTCATCGAAAAGCTTAAGTCAGATTTATACCTCAGTGCTAAAAATAATCCTAAAAAAATCATTCTAAGAAATATGAAAGTGAATAATAAGTATGAAAAATTCAGCTTTGGAAATGTAGAAAATATTGGATTTATCTGTTTTGAATTTCAAGATTATTATAATAACCCAAGCCTGGGTGTAAGGTTTCTAGGGAAATTCAGGTATTCTGCGTTTGCAAATGAAAATAAAAGCAGAATAAACAGGTTGCTAAACCAGAATATTAAAAATAAGCAGTTTAAGAGTTCTAACTGGTGGCCAGCTAAGGGTAAGTTTGAGCCTTTTGATTGGAGAAGCTCTAGCAAACCGTGGCAAATGATGAAAGATGATACTATGGCTACAAAGATTCTAGATGAGGTTCTAGAAATCTATAAAATATTAATTGAAAATGGTTATGAAATTACATAGAGGAATATCGTGATATAGCTCGTGAACCGCCCTTGTTCTCACAGCGGGTCTTATGACAAATGAGGTGGGAAAGGTATAGAGAATCGCCCAGCTTCTGTAATCAAGCCATACATATTCGTACCTCCAAAAATAATGTTGCTCACTAAAGCGAGCGCATAACCCTTGTCATACTACGCTCGATTCATTAGTAATTGTAGTAGTTCGACATTGATGTAATAAGAGCTACGCCCGACTTTCTCTTTTTGTAGTAGCCCAATATCAGTCAGCTCATCTAAGTATTTAGTCGCGGTGATGCGCGATACCTCTAAATCAGTCATCACAAACTCTATTTTGGTATAAGGGTGATTAAATAGGTTGTTTAACAGTTCTTGGCGATAGATTTTGGGCTTCTCCTCGCGCATTTTGAGCTTATATGCCTGTATCAATGCCTTAATATCTTTAATCAATATGATGGTGGATTTAGACGTCTCTTCCACACTATCAAGCATGAATAACAGCCAACCTTCCCAGTCGCCAGTATCTCGAACGTGCTGTAGATAGTGATAATAATCAGCCTTATGTCGAATCAGGTAATGACTAAGGTATAAAACGGGCAAGTCTAGTAAGCCTTGCGCCACCAGATAGAGAATATTTAAAATCCTCCCTGTGCGCCCATTACCGTCATAGAACGGATGAATACTCTCAAACTGATGATGAATGACCGCCATTTTTACCAGTGGGTCCAGATCACAGATCGCATCATTATTTATAAAAGTAGTTAGGTTATCCATTAATGCTTTGATGTCATCGCCGTGTTGGGGCGGCGTATAGACAATATCACCTTGGCTATTTTTGAGTGTCGTACCGGGCAGCTTACGAAACCCTGCAACGTTTTTCTCTAACTCTTCTTGAATCGCTAATATGTCACTTAAGCGAATAATGCCGCTTTTTCGTACCGTATCGAAACTTGATTTTAGCGCCTGCGTATAGTTCTGCACCTCTTTAGTCGCAAGGCTTTGATTGACTATATCAAGCTCAGCTTTAAACAGCTCATCATTGGTAGTGACAATATTCTCTATCTCAGAGCTGTGCTTCGCCTCTTGTAGAGCCAAGGTATTGATTAAGATCGCTTCATTGGGAATAGATGAGACTACCCCTTTGAGTTCAGCTAAATATCGATTGGCTGACGACAGTTTTTTAAGAACCGCTCTGGTTTCTAGCGCCTCCATGTCAGGTAGCGGTAGCGGGATAATCTGATACTCGTTCATGGATACCTCTTTGGATATGTATAATATTTCAGCTTTTCTATACATGTTATATATATACGTATATAAAAACAGCTTTTCTATACATGTTTTTCTGATATATATAAATTTTCTGATTTATTAGACTTATTCAGCATCGCTCAATGACACCCTTAGTAATTTTTGAGCCTAATGACTGACAAGAAATTATAATTTGCCTGATAGATAAGTTAGTGCCATAGTTGTTCACTGAACGTTCTGGACAGTTGTACTGTACAGGTTGTAAAAACGTACTTGAACACTAGGTGAACAATGAACATATCGGTGACGAAAGCAGCAAAAGAATGGGGTGTATCAAGAACGACGATCTATCAGAAAGTCAATGATGGTGAGCTTTCTAGAACGGCAGATAAGAAAATAGACGTTTCAGAAATGTTGCGCGTGTTTGGTGAGCCCATTTCTAAAAAACGTACTGAACGTTCAGTGGACACTGTTCAAAGTACACCTCTGAACAGTCAAAGTGTTCAGTACAATACGGACATTGAACACCTATTAGCGCTTGAAAAGCTCAAGAATGAACACCTCAGCCAGCAAGTAAGCGATCAAAAAAAGTTAATTGAAAATTATCAGCAGCAGATAGGACAGTTGAATAAAACACTGGATAAAGCCAACGCCAGTATCCAAGATTTCGCACAAGTGAGACTGCTAGAATTTAAGCAAGCTGAAATGAGCTATGAGCCGCCACTTGAACAAGAGCAAGAAAAAAAAGACGATTCAATCGTCGTGACGGCTAAGAAGAAAAAACGGTGGTTCTTTTGACTATAACGGATGTTGGAAAAAACATTAGTGTTTAATCTTTGGTAAATAGCTCTCTAAAGCCTTAGTGGGCTTGTTAAAACTTTCAGGCTCTCGCTGTATGATATTAACCATTTCGCGCTTAAATGCCTCAGTCTGCATTTTGCCGTCATAACTTAGGCTTGGATGGTTGTTATAGTCATTCATAAACTGCACGTTATCAACAATAGACTGTATGGTAGCTTGTGACAGGGTGCCATCCTCACTGGTTAGTTTATCTAGTGTTTTCCGATGGAATTTGAGCGTTAGCCCCTCGTAACCTTTGCCTCTACTCTTTTTATGGTACTCAACAGTGACTTTATAGTTTGTACTATCATTTACCTCATCTATAGCAGTCTCAATCACACGCTCTCTAAGCTGTCCGAATTGCTTATACTTACCTTTAATGCCCATTACATAGCGAAAATCGTCTAAATCCATAGCTTTAGTATATTGGTACTGACCTACCCAACAAACAATTAATTCATATAGGCGCATCGAGTGAATACTTGAAAGCTCAGACACCTCCATCAGTCTATATTTTGTGAAGTTAGCTTTTAGCTGTGTCAAATAAGGCAGTACATCCTCTGCAAATGTTATTGTTATCTGATCTGCATTGGGGTCATAAAGAACACCACTAACAAAGCGAGTACGAAGCGTTTTATTATCCTCTAGTGCTATCAGTACCTCCCTATCAAAAAGCCGATTACTAGCTTGCTCCAAATCTCTAAAAGCATTCTTCTTGGTGCTATCGGTATAGAATATTTTTGCTACTTCATCAACTGTCACCGTAAACTTGGTTTGCTTAGTAATATTTGGCGCATCAGGTCTACTATCAATACGACTAATACAAGTCAGTAATAACTGCTTCTCTTTAGTAGTCATGGTATAAGCTGCTAGAACAAGCTCATTGGATTGTACAACTAGATTGTTTTCCATATTTTTTTGCGAATCCTTGCTCAATGCACTGTTATCTTCAATAATAATTAAGATTCACTTTAGCATATAAATCCATAAATAGTATCAATAATTTTTACTTGTGTTTATTCTACTCATCTTGTGTTTATTCTACTCATCTTGTGTTTATTCTACTCATTTTGTGTTTATTCTCATCGCAAGTTATTGATTATAAAGAAGAAAAAAGGCTCTTAAACAGGATTAAACAGGATTAAACAGGATTAAATAAAAACCCTTAAAGAAACGGGTGATAAATTTTTTTGTGGATAAGTGAAAAATCATCATTTAAACCACGTAGCTTGCCTAAGTAACTTATCCCTCAGTAATCGTTTTTTTAAGGATTAGATTAAGGACTAAATCCTCGGCTAGGTGAATGCGCTTTATTAACTTGATATTGGTAAGACTCTAAACCACCCTGTAACGCTTTGTATTGGCTTTCAGACAGCTCTTTGCCATATTGCTCAGTAAACGTCTCTAAAGTGGCTTTAAGCGCCTCTGAGTAGGTTTTACGCTGGGTTGGTGGTAAAGAGTTAACATCACGCAACGCAAGTTTGAATTGCTGACAGGTTTTATCCAAG
Source organism: Psychrobacter sp. 5A.1 (assembly GCF_030407455.1). Classification (GTDB taxonomy): domain Bacteria; phylum Pseudomonadota; class Gammaproteobacteria; order Pseudomonadales; family Moraxellaceae; genus Psychrobacter. The sequence goes on along the minus strand of NZ_JASDDJ010000076.1, from coordinate 4,543 downwards.
GTATCTGCTAAATATTCTTTGGCAACGTCTCTTGCCTCAACTGAATGACTATCATTATTGATGTAATGGTTTAACCCTTCTATGTAGCTAGACGATGAGATGATGTCCCGAGTCATTCTGCCAACCTCTCCTGCGCTACCGCCTAGCTTGTCGATGATGCTGGTATTAAATGCCGCTCGTTTTTGATCGATATTGTCTCTGAAATCTGTAAAATGCTTGGTAAGCGCTAGATACTGCTCACGTTCAGCGTTAGGATCACGCAACAGCTTGATAATGGCTTTGTTGTTTTCAACCAGCGTGTGATCAAAACGTTTGGCCACTTGGCGTAAGTGCGCGGTAAATTCCACGGCTTTATCGTGGTCCTCAATACCATGGCGCTGTGCAAAATCGCTAAGTAGTGCCACTTGACGCTGATCAAATTTATCAGGGGCGTCAGCCGCGGTTTCTCCTTGCGCCCAGTTGATGGCCATCGCCTCACGATGACGTTGTATTAAGCGCATGGCTAGGTGCAGCTTCATACGTTCAGCATACTCAAAGATTCTCTCATCTTCAAAACGGTTTGCTCGAGTGTCTCGATCAATACGTCCTTCTTGTCGATCAAGTCGAGCAGCTCTTGCTCGTCGTGCTGCGTCATCGAAGGGGTTGGGGGCTGGTCTTGCACTTCGCTCAGTTGCTTTGTTAATTTCAATATTTGACTTTCCGATAGCTTCAGTGATTCCCTCAATTGCTTGTTTTGTGTCATCACATCGCTTTGGTAGGTTTTCGCATCGTTTAGCTGCCCAAGCGATGCCTGATTTTGCGTCTTCAATACATCGTTTTGTGTCGTCAACTCGAACTGCTGTTCTATTAGATTGTTCTGTGCAGTACGTAATGTGAGGTTCTGAGCTTCCAGAGAGTTGTTTTGCAAAATCAGCTCGCTGTTTTGTGCCTCCAATGCTGCCAGGCAGTCTTGCATTTTTCTCAGTTGCCCAAGCAAGTCCTTTTCTAAGTGCGCTAATTCGTCGCTCATTGTCTGCCTCCTGTTTGATATGGTTCTCAGCCACCAAGTTATTACGTGCTTTGATGGCGCGGTTGGTATTACCTTTTTCGGTCGTGATGCCTCGGCGCTCCATTGCCGTCGCCTCTACTCCCATTTTAATGGTGGGCTGCTGATCAAGCCCCTGATCCTTGTAACTGCGCGCATCCATCAGCGGTAGATGATATTCGGCCAATACCTTATTGGCGGTATCTACCCACATCTCCCGAATACGCTTAATCTCCTGCATTGATGACGGCAGATCATGCGCCTTACGTTTTTTATTAGACCACTCAAACGGGGTCTTAAGCTTTGGATCAAATGCCAAGGTTTTATTTGGTCCAACGGTAGGCGCTCGAGTAGTGACTAAAATATGCGCGTGAAAATTACGGGGATCAGGGTTTTCCTCACCCTCACGCAAATACTTAGAGCTTGGCGGCACATTAGGATCAAAAGGCAACTTCATCACCGGACGATGGATACACACATCAGCAATCACATCCATATCGTCACAAAGCTTTTGGGCAAAGTTTATGGCCAGTGAATGGCGCTCTTCCTCAGACAACTCATGAGGCAAATTAATCAGCCACTCACGCGCCACTCGACTGTCCGAACGTGTCTCTGCCGCTTCAGCGGTATTCCAAAGCGTTTCTCTATCCACACTCACACCCAGCGCTTTTAATGAAAACGGCAAAACGATATCGCTACTCATCACCCCAGACTTTTTACTATAGTCATGGGTCTTGCCATATTTGGCATCATCAAGCACATCCCCAGCACGATAGGCCGCCGACGCCACAGCCGACTGCCCTGCTTTTCGAGAAATAGCCTTTGTTGCAATGTGTACCATCGTCATAAAAAGTGACCTGCTATTTTTGCTTTTTGCACACCACCGCTTTTTGTGGTGTGCGGGGTTTGGGGAAACCCCAACGAAGAAGGATTCAAAATTAAGAATAGTAACGAAGTGGATAGATTAAATTTTGAGTCGTTACTTCGCCCTTAGTCAGGGGGACATAACCATTAAACGCTAGGAAAGTATTTTTCAGGGTATGGATGTGATTGTGTTAAAGCATATCATAAGTGATTGAATGATTGTTAAGTGCTTGTTATGCTGAGATAAAATTAATTGGTAAGGATAAATTTGATGTCAGTGTCTAATAGTAAATCGCCTAAATCTATCTTTGAAAGTCAAGACTCTAATGATCTAAAGGAGCGCCAACGTTTAGAAGAGTTAAAACGCCAAGCTAAGGTGCAGCAAGTAAAGTTAGAGAAACGCCTGAACAAGCAGAAGATTTTAATGGGGGCGTTTTTGGGTCAGGTATTGGCAACTGATGGTGAGAGTGAGCAGATGATTCGAGAGTATTTTGCGATTCATTTCCCAGATTTTTTAACGAGAAAATCGGATAAAGAGTTGTTTAAAAGTATGATTGAAAGTTTGGGTGGCGATATGGGCTTGGGTGAGGAAGAGGGTTCATTTGTAGCCAACGCAAAAGAAAATAATCAAGAGGATTTTGATCAAAATACAGGTCTTGAAAGCAATCAGCCTAGCAGTAGTCACCAAACGCAATCTGACTCTATGGCTAATTATGGGGAACAGGATTCACTACTAGATGATAATAGTTATGCTACTGGTGTAAATAATCCAGATTTGCGTGGTTGATAGTAAAGCCGCACTACTAAAATTTGAAGCAGATACAGAGCCCTGTATGATCTATGGTGTGGTAGTAGATAATGAGGTTAGTATCAAATTAAAAATTAAGAGTACGAATTAGATGACAAAAATTAAGGCAGCTAACCATCATTGGTGGCCTATATGTGTATCCAAGCATTGGAGAGAGGAAAATGGGCTTATTAATCGAATACAACCTAATGGAAGGTTAAGTAAAGGACCTCCTAAAAAGTCAGGGCTCATTAAAGACGGGCATAATATCAAACTAAAACAAGGTGAAGACTCTAGCTCACCGTTTGATACTAGCTTTGAAGATGAGTTTGATATTGCTGATAGTAATTTTCCTAACGTAATCAAATGGCTAGAAAATCTTGTATATACATCTAAATTTAATGACCACTTAGAAGATCGTTTTATACCACAAACCTGTACGAAAGAAGACCTAGATATGCTAACTGAGTGTGTCGTTTCATTGGCTGTACGCAGCCCTCAGAACCGAGAGGGGTATGTTTCTTTGATAGAAAGTATAGGCGGCGAAATAAGTTCTAACAAGGCAATAGAAATTAAGCTCAACATGATAAGAAAACAAAGAGAAATAGTTAAAGTAATTAAAAACAGTGAGGTCAAGTTTGCTGTTCTATATAGCAACAGCAAAGAGTTCATATACGGTGATGGTTTTTTCACTAATATCGTGGGGAATGTAGAAGCGCCTAACTTTCCTTACATGGTTGTACCAATAACACCGAGTATCAGTGTGGTTATGGTAAAGCCCTCCTCTTATAGACCAGAGATTAAGCTTTCAACATTAGTATTAAGAGATAGTGAAATTGAAACTTGCAATCACACAATACAAATTTATTCTAAAAAAGAGGTTTTTTATAAATCGCACAAACCAAATATTTATGAAGATTTTAGGTGTGAGAAACATCTTAGATATGCGGAAATAGACAACCCAATGAGTATATTGATAAATAACATGCCAGGTATGTCATCATTTATTAGATTTGGATAAAAATTATGCCTCGAAATATATGTTCAGCGCAGTCTTGGGATGCGATTCCTTAGTGAGGACTTGAACGCTAAGCTGTGGGCTAATATTATTAATTTTAAATAAAAGGATAGTTACTATGGGTTTTTGGAGCGGTATTATTGAAACATGGGAAGAGGTAAGTGAAGAGGTTGAGTATCCTAAGTTATCCAGAGGCTCAGTTCTTAGGGTTGAACTAAAAACAGCAAAAGTACTTAAGTTTGACCATTTTGGTATATATGCTGGGAACAAAGAGGTAATCCACTTCAGTGAGAAGAAGGTAAGAAAAGAGCCATTAAGTCAGTTTGTTAAAGGTACTTCTATACTAAATGGTAGCTATGTTGATGTTATGGCGTTTTCTGCAGATATAGCAGATAGCACCTCATTAGAACAATCCTACCGAAGAGCAAAATCGTGCTTGGGTATGGTTGGTTATGATTTGACAAAAGCAAACTGTGAGCATTTTGCCCTATGGTGTCGTGTAGGTGACGCCTTTTCAGGACAAGCATTTGGTAGTCGTTCTACGTTGTTTCCAGCTCAAGGTTCGTTGAATCTGCCACGTTTGATGGGTAAAGCATTTAATGAGTTAGGAATGGAAAAAAGTAGATCTATATGCTCCAAGAGGATAGTGGATGTTTGAGACTAGAAGAGGCTTTTCCAAACTTGGTGTAACTGAAGACCATTCAATCTGTTACGGACTCTAGGAGTATACCCCAAGGGAACCAGCTGTTTTACACTCTAAACCTATTAACAGACTACTTAAAACAGACTGGTATAATGGAACCACTTATAACAGACTATTTTAGGTGTTTATGTTTATTAGAGCGTATCT
>NZ_JASDDJ010000075.1 GCF_030407455.1 Psychrobacter sp. 5A.1 | reverse complement strand
ATATCTTTTATAGATCTTTTAATAATAAAAACAATGTCTTTATTTTCCATTTTAAAAGCTGTCGTACGAAATTGCTCACGTATGTGGCGTTTAATCAAATTTCGGGCGACAGCAGTAGGTACTTTTCGCTTAGTAATAGCCATACCAATCCGAGGCTTTTCATGGACATTGGTGCGTACGAATGCCATTAAATGGCTCTGATGAATCTTACGCTCAGGCGCGTCGAATACCTCACGGAAAGCTGCAGGAGTCAGCAGGCGCTGCTCCTTAACGAAACTGGCTGCTGGTGTGGCTGAAAGAGTATTGTGCATAGTACAACCTAGTATGATAGTAAATGACGATATTAGAAATAATAGCAAAATATAGAGACAAAAAAAGCGCCTATGTGGGCGCTTTTAATATATGGCTAAGTGTCAGTTGTGATGATTGACTATCGCAATCTATAAACAATAAGAACACAACAAGCACTATTAGCCATGCTTATCGCAATCTACTGATTATACAGTAAGACGATGACGTCCTTTAGCGCGGCGACGAGCTAAGACCTGACGGCCTTTTTTAGTAGCCATACGAGCACGGAAACCGTGAGTACGTTTACGTTTGATCACGCTTGGTTGGAATGTACGTTTCATAACTCACCTATCAAAATAATGGACTAAATTCGTAATAACGGAGGATTATACCATTCAGTACAGTTTTGGTCAATAAACTAATTTAGCTTGTTTCTAGGGATTTGATTTTTACTATGAGAGTGCTCGTTATTATCGATTCAGTCAGTCAGTTTTTTGCCAGTAGTTTACGTAGTTGATTATGAATAATTCTTGAAGTTATCCACAGTTTTTTGCAAACTCTATAATAATTATTAATTAATATATATAAGTATTGTTGTTATTGGGAGCCTATTTTTCTGTGGTTAACTTCAATTTTATGTTTACTGTCAATACATTAGGCTATGGGTAAGCCTGTGGATAACCTGTGGGTTAAATATGGATAACTCACTATTTAAAGTTATCAACAAAACTATCCACAGCTTTATCCCCAAAAAATGAGGTTTTATCCACAGGCCATCTGTGTTAGATTAGCGCCTACTTAATATGTGGCTTCGCATATCTCACCAATACGATTTTTGAGGTAAGTAATCACGGGCAATATTAATGATTGGGTGACAAGTTATACGGCTAAAAAACAACGATTATTTCAAATTATAGGGTTAGTATTTTTCATGATAGACACAGCAAATATTTGGGATAAATGTCTAAACGATTTGCGTTATAACGTCAAAGATAACGTTTTCACTATGTGGTTGAGGCCTTTATCAGCGCATCAGGAAGCGCAAACTCTAATCATTCTTGCTCCTAATGATTATTTTGTGACGTATATCAAAAAAAATCATCTACAAGATATTCAGCAGTTGGTTGCTAAGCACAGCCAAGGCAGTATTGAAGAGGTTATCGTACGTGTCGATAATGCTGGTCGTGATGTAGGCGATAGTAATCAAGCACAATTGGGCTCATTGTTCACCGAGGATAAGGCCTCCCCTCCCCCGTCTGAGCACAAATTTGAATCTATCCATCATAACAACTCGAAAGCAGATATCGATGCCAATACGCGTCATGCAGAATTGCTCGATTCTGTTGATACAAAGTCACTAAGTTATCTGAATCCAGATTTTACTTTTGAGACATTTGTCACTGGTAAGTCCAACAATCTGGCCTACAAGGCTTGTTACGAGCTTGGTAAGCGTCAATCAAAAAATCGCCACAATCCTTTATTTATATACGGGCCTTCTGGTTTGGGAAAAACGCATTTAATGCATTCTGTAGCACATCGCTATTTAAAAAATAATCAAAGCTTTTATTATTTCACTTCTGAAAAATTTATAAATCAATTGGTTTATTCTTTAAGAAATAATAAAATAGAAGATTTTAAAAAGAAAATCAAAAAAGTAGATTTATTAATTGTAGATGATATTCATGTATTAGCTGGAAAGACCAAAAGTAGTAATGAATTTTTAACATTGTTTGCAGATTTTACCAGTGGTGATAAACAGCTGATTTTGGCTTCTGATCGGCATCCATCGCAAATGACTGAGTTTGACGAGCGTTTTAGATCGAGATTCTCTTGGGGTTTGACCGTAGCAGTTGATCCACCTGAAATTGATACTCGTGTACAAATTTTGCAGAAAAAAGCGGCCTCCTACGGTATGGTATTGCCCAAAGAATGTGCGCTATTTATTGCACAAAATGTGGTGTCTAATGTCAGGCGTTTAGAAGGTGCTTTAAATCAAGTGTTCGCCAATGCCAATCTAACAGGTGCACAGATTACCCTTGAGATGGTGCAATACGCACTAAAAGACATCGTTGCGATGCGCGTACAAGCCGTTAATATGGATAATATTCGTAAAGTAGTTGCCGAATACTACGATGTCACGATTAAAGATATGATGGGTCGTAAGCGCACCCGCAGCATCGCCAGACCTCGTCAAATTGCGATGGCACTATCACGTGAATTGACTGGGGATAGCTTCCCTGAGATTGGCCAATCGTTCGGTGGACGTGACCACACAACGGTGATGCATGCTTGCGATAAAGTAAACGAGTTGAGGGCGGCAGATCCTGCGTTTGACAAGGACTATAAGACGCTGGCTTTGATGCTACAGGCGGGTTAGAAGCGGTTGTTATCACTATATTTTAGTCGGTAGATATGGTTTATAATACTGAACCTATAAGCGCACAGATGCTCTGTAGATTATAGTTAGCAGACAAGGTATTATTAAGCCATTACATCAAATTTTTATAAAAAATCATTTAAATAAGAGTAACTAAGCATGCAATTATCGATCAATCGAGAATCGTTACTGAAAGCTATCAACTTGATCGCCAAAGCCGCTGATAAACGTCACAATATGGTTATATTGGGTAATATTAAGCTACAGTTGTCAGAGTCTGAGCTTATATTGACAGCTTCAGATTTGGAAGTAGAGCTGACATCGACATTGAAATTGCCTGTTGGTGCTTGTGTTGAAGCAGGTACTACGACGCTACCTGCCACCAAACTAAAAGATATTTGTAAGTCACTACCTGCACAGGCACAAGTTAATCTGGCAACTCAAGCCAATGAGCGTTGTTTACTAACCAGTGGCAAAAGTCGTTTTACATTAGGTACATTGCCAGCCGAAGACTATCCAAGCTTGGGTAATCCCGAAAATATCACGCCATTGACCATCAGTCGCAATCGTCTTATCGATTTGATCCACAAGACCCAGTTTGCGATGGCGATTCAGGATGTCCGTTATTATCTAACTGGCATGCTATTTGATGTCTCACAGCAGCAATTGACGACGGTTGCAACTGATGGACATCGATTGGCCTTGGCGCGTAGTGTTATTGATGTGAGTGCTGATCTCAATATGCAGGCTATTTTGCCACGCAAAGCTGTCATTGAGCTTGAGCGTTTGGCTTCTGAGCTTGGCAAGATGATGGGTGATCAAGACAATCCAGTTACCTTGAGTTTTGGTCGTGAGTTTTTGCAAGTCAGCTTACCGTTCGGTGACGTTGATAGCGCAGGGCAGGTCAACCAAAGCTTGATGGTGACATTTACCGCGCGTTTGATTGATGGAAAATTCCCTGATTATCGCCGTGTCATGCCAAGCAATACTGATAAGTTGGCATTGTTCAGTCAAGAAAAAATGACCGATGTGCTACGTCGTGTCGCGATTTTGAGTAATGAAAAATCTCGCGGTGTGGTCTTTAATTTTGCCAGTGATGGCATGGTAGAAGTACGCGCCAATAATGCTGAGCAAGACGAAGCGGTGGAAATGATACAAGCCAAGTATCAAGGTGAGCCAATGGAGCTGTCGTTTAACGCGGCTTATTTACAAGATGTATTGGGCGTTATTCAAGGTGATTTGCAAATGCATATGAGCCAATCAAATGCATCCGTATTGGTTAACCAGCTGAATGATGAGTTCCATCAGTATGTCATTATGCCAATGCGTATATAGTGTGTTTTCCTTTAAAAAGACACAGCATTGACCCTCAATAACACATTTCAGAACGCTTTATTTTCAACATCAAAAATTGGTTTTTTATTGGACTTTTGCCTGCTAAAATAGCAGGCTTTAATGGACGGCTATCGATATTATGATTGAACGTCTACAAATATCACATCTGAGAAATCTCACTCAAATTAGCTTAGAGCCTGCTGCTTGCAACGTCATTATCGGTGCGAACGGTAGTGGAAAAACATCCTTACTCGAAGCGATATTTTTGCTATCCAGAGGCAAGAGCTTCCGTCATCACCAGCCCAAGCGCTATATTCAGCATCATAAAGACAGCACCACTGTATACGCTAGGCTTAATGATAGCCGTACTTTGGCCATTCAAAAGCAAGCAGATGCCACCACCATTCTGCGCCTCAATCAAACCACTGTCTACAATCAAAGCATTCTAACGGAACAGCTCCCTACGTTACTGATAGATCCTTCAACGATGGACATGTTAGAGCAGGGCAGTGCGAGCCGTCGCCAGCTGCTGGATTGGCTAGTGTTTCACATGAAACAGGGCTTTCATCCACAATGGATGGCTTATCAACGTCTATTAAAACAGCGCAATAGTTTACTAAAAACCACTCGGAATTTGACTCATGTTCAGTTGGCTGAGCTAAAATCATGGGATAAAGGGCTGAGTAATCATGCAGCGTTGATTCATCATTATCGTGAGCGAGTATTTACTGAGTGGCAGTCGTATTTTGCCGAGAGTATTATGCAGCTGCTGCCATCTTATGCAGAACAGTTGAGCTTAAGTTATAACGCTGGCTATGATACGAATACAGCACTTGATGTGCAGCTTAATGAGCGGTTGGAGCAGGATTTGCAATTGGGATATACCCGTATAGGCAATCATCGTGCTGATATTCATGTGCATTGGCGCTCTGATGAGGTCATAGATGACCAGACTGTAGGAATCAGTACCGCATATTCAGAGCAAGGTACTAAAACCAAACTGCCGACGCTAAAAGAGCAAGCCGCCAATGTCCTATCTCGCGGTGAAAAAAAACTATTAATCACGGCACTGCGCTTGTCACAACTGCCATTACTGCTCAATAATAATGAGAACTGTGCTTCATTTAATGACGACTTAACCTCGAGAGCAACCCCTGTGGTACTACTAGACGATATCACGGCAGAGCTTGATGATAGGGCGATAGAGATTTTATTATCGACTTTGTCACAGCTACCGTGTCAGGTATTTATGACCAGTCTGACAGAGGATATTGTGCCTCTAATCCATCGCTTGTGGCCAAAACCCAAACTGTTTCATGTGAAACAAGGCCAGACCTTTATCACTCCATAACGATTTTTTGCATGATGGTTTTTCTGCTTTCCTCATTACTTCGACGTTACTTCCATTCATCCATTCTATTTTCATAATATCCACTATCTCTAAAGGCTGGTTTTGTGGGCATAAAACGCTCAGTAAACAGTGACTTAGAGGCAAAAAAATGCTAAAATTAGGCTTTATTTTTGTCCTGTTCTCAGCAAGTTGTTTGATGACGTTATTTAGGCATTTTTTATGGCCTATGAATTTCTAAGTATTTGATAAATATATGTTTTGTTTGCTTTATTGGTTTTGATAATGTTTAAAAAAAAGAAGCCGATGTTAGAAAAATAAAGCGCTGACTTGAATCTCTTTTTAAGTGGCTATCAACGCTCAAGAATTTTTAGCTAATCGTATTTTAGCTGGTAATGTTTATCAAAGGTTTTGACTATAAAAGTTAAGTCTAAAATAACGTTATGAGGCGTCATCGTAGTGGTGCGCTAATAACAAACGGCTGATTATGGCTAGATTAAGGAATGCACATGAGTGATTCATTACCTACCGACCACGAGCAACTGACGTCAGACAGCATTGCTGAAACTACGGCACCAGCGGTGGTTCCTGAAAGTTTACCTTCTGATTATAGCTCCAAGGATATTCGTGTATTGCGCGGGTTAGAAGCGGTACGCGTACGCCCTGGCATGTACATCGGCGATACTGATGATGGTACGGGCTTACATCATATGGTCTTTGAGGTGGTGGATAACTCTATCGATGAGGCACTCGCGGGTCATTGTGATCAGATCGATATTATTATCCACGAAGATGAGTCCGTGAGTGTCATGGACAATGGACGCGGTGTGCCAGTTGATATCCATCCAGAAGAGGGTGTGTCAGCGGCGCAGGTGATCATGACCGTCTTGCATGCCGGTGGTAAGTTCGATGACAACAGCTATAAAGTGTCAGGTGGACTGCACGGTGTCGGTGTCTCAGTCGTTAACGCACTGTCTAAAAAGCTTGAGATGAATATCTGGCGCGAAGGCTATCACTACCATCAAACCTATACCGATGGTGTGCCTGATGCTGATATTCAGCAGATGGAGCCAACGAACAAAACAGGTACGCAAATTCGCTTTTATCCAAGTAGCGATGTGTTTACGGGAACCGTCTTTGAGTACGATATTTTAGCCAAACGTTTGCGTGAGCTATCATTCCTTAACTCAGGTGTGCGCATTGTATTGACTGATGAACGCATCGATAAGCGTCATGAGTTTGAGCACAAAGGCGGCTTGTTAGAGTTTGTCAGCTATATCAATGCAGGCAAAGACGGCGTCAATGAAGTGTTCCACTTTACCAGTGAGCAAGATGACGGCATCAGTGTCGAAGTAGCGCTACAGTGGACAGATACCTATAACGAAAAAGTATTGTGCTTCACCAACAATATCCCGCAGCGTGATGGTGGGACGCATCTATCAGGCTTCCGCTCAGCCCTAACGCGCGGTCTAAATAGCTATATGGATCGTGAAAATTTATTCAAAAAAGAAAAAGTGGTCGCAACAGGCGATGATGCCCGTGAAGGTTTGACCGCCATTGTCTCTGTGAAAGTGCCAGATCCAAAATTCTCAAGCCAGACCAAAGACAAGCTCGTCTCAAGCGAGGTAAAATCGGCTGTTGAGTCAGCGATGCACGATAAGTTCAATGACTATCTACTAGAGAACCCAAGTGCTGGTAAAGCCATTGCCAACAAGATTATCGATGCAGCCCGCGCTCGTGATGCGGCACGTAAAGCACGTGAGATGACACGTCGCAAGACCACTTTGGATATCGCAGGCTTGCCAGGTAAGCTGGCTGATTGCCAAGAAAAAGATCCTGTACTGTCAGAACTCTATATTGTGGAGGGTGACTCTGCAGGTGGTTCAGCCAAACAAGGCCGTAGCCGTAAAACCCAAGCTATTTTGCCGCTAAAAGGTAAAATCCTGAACGTTGAGCGTGCTCGTTTTGACAAAATGTTATCTTCTGCGGAAGTAGGCAACCTGATTACGGCGCTTGGCTGTGGCATTGGCCCTGATGAATATAATCCTGACAAAGTACGCTATCACAAAATCATCATTATGACCGATGCCGATGTTGATGGGTCGCACATTCGTACGTTGCTGTTGACTTTCTTCTTCCGTCAAACGCCTGAATTAATCGAGCGTGGTTATGTTTATATCGCTCAGCCGCCGCTATACAAAGTCAAAAAAGGTCGTCAAGAGCTATACCTAAAGGACGATGAGGCGCTTAAAGCGTATCTATTGTCGTCGACGATTGACAATACCAAGCTACATATCAGTGCTGATGCGCCTGCGATCACTGGTCAAGCGCTTGAAACACTACTGAATGACTATAACCAAACGCAGCTGATTAAAGCACGCTTGCAGATACGTTTTCCAGCAGTGATTTTGGACGCATTGACGCATACACCAAAGCTCAGCACTGACATGACTTATGATAAGTCTGCCATGCAGGATTGGAAAGTGGCGATGCAGACGAAACTTGACCATTTCGGTAGCGATCTAAGTCCTGAGATTGAACTGATTAATATCCATGCGCCTCAGCCAAAAAATATGGATGCGGCAGCGGCTGATCTATTGGGTATGAAACCAGAAGTAGTCGCTGAAGAAACCATCGATGGTGAAGCGTTATCTACCAAAGCACAGTGGCTACCACGTATCACGGTCTATGTGCATCAGTTGGCACATCATTACCTACTGGATGTCAGTTTCATCAATTCGGGCGAGTACAGCAAGCTGTTGCGCTTGTCTGCTGAATGGAACACGTTGCTTGAAAGTGATGCCTTTATTCGCCGTGAAGCAACTGCTGGTACGACGAAAGATATCCCAGTACGCGACTTCGATTATCTCTGGCAACAAATGATGGTTGATGCACGTCGTGGTCTAGCAATCCAGCGCTATAAAGGGCTGGGCGAGATGAATGCCGATCAGCTATGGGACACAACGATGGATCCTGAAAACCGTCGCATGCTACGTGTCACCATCGAAGATGCTATCGCTGCTGATCATATGTTCACTTGCCTAATGGGTGATCATGTTGAGCCGCGCCGTATCTTCATCGAAGAGAATGCGTTGACCGTTTCTAATCTAGATATTTAATATTTGAAATCAGCCTATTTATTCTATAAAGTCATCCTGCTAGCAGGGTGACTTTTTTGTGTTTCATGTGAAACATAAAAAGTAAAATAGTGAAGGGGGTATTATGCTAAACACAGAGCAAAAGAAGTATTTATCACAACTATCAAAAGCAGCCTTAGTTGATTTTGTCGCTGATGTGTATGGTGTAGACAAAATGTTGGATAAAAAAATTGAGCGTCTGCTATTACAATCTGATAAGCCTAAACTCATAAAAAAATTAACCACGTCAATCAAAGGACTCAAAAGAAGAAGAAAGTTCGTTGACTACTGGGAGTCTAGCGAATTTTCTACTGAGCTACAGCATTTAGCCAGTGATGTGATGAGTTTATATCCTGAGCAACCGCAAGAGTGCTTGGCGTTACTTGAGTTATTTATAGAATCTACTAATGCTAGCTTAGAACGTGCTGATGATTCGAACAATTATATTGGTGACGTGTATAGAAAGTTAACCTCGTCTTGGCTGACAGTGGCTAGCACTTGCTATGAGCAAGAAAAGCAGGACATACCTATTGATGAGCGCGATATACTCAGTCATGCTTGGGTAAAGAAAGTAAAAGCATTGGCGGACGATAATGATTATGGTACTAAGGATAATTTATTAGAAAACATTCATCAGCTGTTGTCTGAGCCTGAGATACGTGGATTGATCGCTGATTATCAACAAGCGCGTGAGAATGTTCAAACAAAAAAGGCAAATGAAGAGACGCTCAGTGAGCGTCAAAATAGTCCTCTGCACGATGATGTTTTTTCAATAAAATATGAAAAAATGGTGATTGAGATAGCCATAAAAAGTCTAGCAAGGGCGCTAGGTGATGTGGATTTTTTTGAAACGCTCTTTTTTGAGATGCAAGAGACTAGACCCGTTCATCCTCGAAGGTTAGAAGAGTTGCTAACATTCTTGCTAGATAAAAGGGCTTTTGATAAGGCGCTACACTACTTAAATGGAGAGTGGCAAAGTGATGGCTTGTTGGATAAGATCAGACGCTTAGATTGGTTGAGTCATCTATATCACATGCAAAAAAATACCGACGCGCTCATCGAAGTGCTCGGCGAGGCGTTTGAGCTACAGTCTTCTCCTGCACGGCTAAAAGCTATCATGTCAGTGGCCAGTCCTGCTCAGCAAGCTCAGTGGCGAAAAAGGGCTTATGAATTGGCTGATAAGCAAGAAAATGTGTCTCTGGCGGTATCATTGTTATTAGAGATAGGTGAGATAGCATTAGCAAATCAGGTAGCAGTTGCTCGTCATGCAGAGTTTGCTGATGTGCATTACACAACCTTGACGGAAATGCTTAAAGCATTACCAGAGGCTTGTTATCCATTACAAGTGATTATTTATCGCAGTTTATTAGACGATATCTTAGGCAGTGGCCGCAGCAAAGCTTACGGTCATGCAGCGAAATATTATAAAAAATTGATGCAATTAGATGTCACTCTTGCAAAAGACGATATTGGTTATGCTGGTCTTATTATGCATGAAGAATATGACGCAGTATTAACCAAAATGCATGGTAAAAAACGTAGTTTTTGGGAACGTGTGAATGATTGAAGTCGTATTACTTGCTATTGCGCTAGCCATGGATGCGTTCGCTGTTGCGATCGGGCTAGGCGCTAAATCACAAAAACAAAGTCACCAGTATGTGCTGCGTTTGGCCATTTATGCGGCTTTGTATTTTGGAATCGCACAGGGCGTAATGCCGCTTATAGGCTACTTATTAGGTGCAGCGCTATTGGGTTGGTTGGCAGCGGCTGCCCCTTGGATTGGGGGTATTATTCTTATCGCTCTCGGTGGAAAGATGCTTTACGAAGTATTTACTGCAGATGAAGAAGATGCTGTCGACAGTGCGCTTCACACAAACGGCGACGCTATAAATGCAGATAGTGAAGCAATGTCGGTGGTTCATCATGGCCATAAAACTGTCAATCATCGCACTATGTTTACGCTCGCCATCGCGACGAGTATTGATGCGATGGCGGCAGGATTTACACTTAATCTGTTAGAACTAAATGCATGGTTAGCCTGTTTAATAATAGCGTTAATCACTGCTGGATTTAGCTTGTTTGGTGTTTATTTGGGCTGGCGATCTGGTACGTGGTTAGAAGATAAAGCAGAAGCATTAGGTGGGTTGGTGCTTATTTTGATTGGGCTAAAGGTAATGTTTTTTAGTTAATATAGTCAAAGAATGACTAAATTGCTACGGCGTTACCCTCCTTAGATGTACGAATTGTACTATCTGCAGTCGGCTGCCTTGTATCTATTTTAGATTTCTTTGACTATCAGTTGTTTTCCAAATTTATTATTCTCAATAAAAAGCACCGCTCTAAAATTTAGAGCGGTGCTTTTTTGTTTCACGTGAAACTTAAATAGATAAGCTTCTAACGGTTATTCTTCGTCTGTATCAAAACGCCAAGCCAGTACACGGGTGCTCTTTTGACCCTGACTCATCTCGATAATACGCATTTGGGCGACATCAAGTTGCTTTAATAATAACTGTAATGGTTTCACGTTTTCAGATTTTGAGACTAGTGTCGTAAACCAACCAACATGCTCTGCAAAATCTTGGCTCTCTTTTGCCATTTTGGTCAAAAAGGCAATCTCGCCACCTTCACTCCATAGCTCTTTATGCTGACCACCGAAGTTTAGGTTTTGTGCAGCATTACCTGTCTTCGTTGAGCTACGGCTTATTTGCTCGTTTTCATTTTTGCCGCGATGTCTTTGCAAATTATGCTGCTTGCGGCTGTTAGATTCCATCGCTTCTTCTAATGAGGCATGGAATGGAGGGTTACAGACCACCACATCGAAGTAGTCTTGACGACCGATGATGCCTGCGAACATATGCTTAGGATTGGTTTGCAGTTTTACTTTTACGGCACCTTTTAGCTTTGGGTTGGCATCGCAAATAAGTGCAGCGGTATTGACCGAAATTGGATCAATATCGCTAGCAGTAAAGCGCCAACCATAGCTCTGGCTACCAATAATTGGATAGATGGCACTGGCACCCGTTCCAATATCTAAAGCGTGGATTTCTTTACCTGTCGGCGGTGTGTTATCCGCATTCACATGAGTGGTCTGCGCCAGCAAGTCCGCAATATAGTGAATATAATCAGCGCGTCCTGGGATAGGTGGGCACAAATAGCCTTCTGGAATGTCCCAAAACTTCACGCCATAATAATGGGCCAGTAGTGCCTGATTGAGGACACGTACGGCTTGGTGATCCGAGAAATTAATCGTCGGCTCGCCTTTAGGGTTGGTAATCGTATGCTTGGCAAGCTCAGGCAACGCGCGAGTCAATACAGCAAAGTCATAGCGACCCTGATGTGGGTTACGCGGATGTAGCTGACCGAGTTTTTTGGCGGTCGCCGGCGATCTGTTTCTGTGTGTACTATTTGCTGGAATACGGGTCATAGTGTGTGGCTTTGATGTTTGAATATAATCGACCATTTTAGCAGATTTCACGAGTAACGAATGTCTTATCGACTACGTAAAATCAGATTTAATCCCAATACTATCATCGCTGTACCCAATACGCGGTCTATCCAATGTTCAAAACGCTGAAAGCGGCGATGAATCGCAGGGATAGAAAGCAGCATCACGACGGTACTGAACCAAGCCATCTGTAAGACCATCATCCATACGCCATAAATAGCCAATTGCCACAGCGGTATGTCAGGTGACAATACGAGCGTGAATATAGCGACGAAATATACGGGCGCTTTTGGATTGAATACATTGCAAAAAAAGCCACGGCGCATGGTGGCAAACGTTGATTCTGTATCATTAGATGATTTTTGAAGGGAAGTAGGGTTATCGGACAGTGCAGTTTGATTGATAAACTTCTCTTGTGAAGTATCAGAGTTTGAGGCTATGTCCTCAATTGGCGTTGATGGCTTTTTGGGCTTGGCTTGGATGCCCTGCCAACCAAGATAAATCAGATAACCACCGCCCAACCATTTGATAGCTGTCAGTAGCGGCTGCGAATGCGCGATGACCGTCGCCAGTCCCAATACCGAATAGATAATATGTACGGCAAGACCCAAGGTGATACCGAGACTACAGATCAAGCCTGTGCGTCGACCTTTCGCCAACGTCTGCTGTGATACCAAGACAAAATCAGGACCAGGTGAGGCTGCAGCCAATAGATGAACGCTGGTGATGAGTAAAAAGCCGTGCCAAAATTCCATAAAATACTCTAAACAATACCTAGACCTGCATCATAGTTGCACTTATCGCAAATGAGGTCAAATTTTATCGATTTATGCTTTATTCGAGTCAGTTCTATTGCTTGTGTTATCGCGCGAGGGTGTCTATATTAAAAGTGGGTTTATCGACAAATTTCTACGAATGAAGTACCGAGATTCGACTATACCTATTGTATGACAACCTATTATATAACCACTCATTATATAACAATGATTATTTCAACAAGGACAGCACCATGACTACGGACAGCAACGCCACAGAAAACCGCATCACTTATAACACGCAAGGCCATGTTTGCCTTGTCGGGCTCAATCGCGCCAATAAACGCAACGCCTTTGACAGTCATATGATTGCCCAACTGTCTGATGCGATGACACGCTACGAGCAAGATGACAATTTACGCTGTGCATTGATATTTGCGCATGGTGATCACTTTACCGCTGGACTGGATTTGGTAGAGCTGCAAGACAAGCTAAGCGATGGCGTGTTTGAGTTTAATGATGATCAAATCGACCCGTGGGGCATCGGTGGAAAACTGCGCACCAAACCTGTGGTCGTAGCGGTCAAAGGCACTTGCTTTACGGTGGCTATCGAGCTGATGCTCAATAGTGATGTGGTCATCGCCAGTGACAACTGCAACTTTGCACAAATGGAAGTCCAGCGCGGTATCATGCCATTTGGCGGTGCGACGGTTCGTTTTGTAGCCGCTGCTGGCTGGCAAAAAGCCATGCCGTATCTACTCACGGGCAAAGCATTTGATGCGCAAACGGCTGATAGGCTGAATTTGGTCAGCGAAGTAGTAGCAAATGGGTCTGAATATGAGCGTGCATTGACGTTGGCGCAAGAGATCTGTAAAGCTGCGCCTTTGGGTGTGAGAGGGGCATTGTCTTCTGCGCAAGATGCCAGCCGTAATGGGGCAGCGACTGCATTGGCCAATATCCATAGTTATCTGCCGCCGCTGTTTCATTCAGAAGATGCAAAAGAAGGTGTGATGGCGATGGTTGAGAGACGTGAGGCTGAGTTTAAGGGGCGTTAGAATTGAACATTTAGACGATTCTTGAATAAATTGTGTAAGTTATAGATAGCTGTGATATCTGAGTAAAGTTGCTTATGTGAGTAGCATATTGACTAAATCATAGTATGTAGCTTTACTACATTAAAACCAGCTAGTCTATTTATTATTATATTTATAGTATATACGATATAATTGCTAGATCAGCAGGCTTGATGTTTAAGGTAAATAATGGTATGCGTGAAAAAAATATTCAGTTGTTCGGGAATTCAAATGTCTACAGATATTAATCAGCTTAGAGATTTATCAACAATTTTCACAAGAAGTGAAATACTTCGATTGTTGAAAAATGACTTTGGTTCAATTAATAAAAAATTAATGAAATATGATTTAATAGATAAAAAAAGAGGGAGTACATATTTAAAAATATTCAAAGAAGAGTATAAAAAACTTCAAAAGAATTATCAAAACGAATATATTGTAAAAAATGAATTTCTAAATCAGAGTTTGATAAAGCAGATTAGGGATAGAGATTCAGTGATATTTAATGAAATGAGACTCGGTAGTGCAATTGCTGATTTAGCTATTTTTAATGGAGTATCTAAAGTATTTGAAATAAAAACGATACTT
>NZ_JASDDJ010000074.1 GCF_030407455.1 Psychrobacter sp. 5A.1 | reverse complement strand
ACTCTCTAATGATAAAGTATTAAATCCTACTAAAGATCTTGAATCAGTTTTAAATACAAAAAAAATATTTTGGTATACTTTTCCTTTATTTATTACTCAGATTATGTCATTGGTTAATAATGTATCTGATAAATATATTCTGAAGTATTATTTGGATATTGATACCGTTGGTGTTTATGGCAAAGCATATTTATTTGGATCCTCACTGGGTCTATTTATTGACAGTCTGATGTTATTATGGATGCCATATGTAATAAAAAATAAAGAATTTATACTGTTTAAGCGGCTACATCTAATACTAAAAGCAGTTTACGTTTTCATGATTATGTCTTTGGTTATTCTTGTACTTGGAGTTTATTTATATTTTTCAAACCAGGATGTTTTTGGACTACCGCCAACTTTTATATTGGTGTTTTTTATTATTTTTAGTGCATTTGCCTTGAGGATTGGTTATCAGGTTACTACCCCTATTTTAAGTGCTTACGATAAAACATCATTGGTTGCAAAAATCTCAATATTTTCAATGGTTATTGGCCTTGTAGCCAACCTGCTACTTATACCATCTTACGGTATGGTTGCAGCAGCAGTTGCAACCTTAATATCTTTCTTATCATACTCAATAATCTCTATTATATATACTGTAAAGTTAAGAAGAGAAATAACAGTTTGATAAAAATTCGAAAGAAACAGATAGTAGTCAAAGATGATATGCAAGGTTTTAAAAACTATGTTGTATTGTATTGGCGTTTAATACTATAGTCGATCCACTACAAAATAAACACAGTGTTACTGGTATCAATTTTTCGAAGCCTCTGGAGTGCGAAGCGTACAGTAAGCAAGGAAAATTTATACAAGTAGTCCGTTATAATATTTATGTTCATTTTATTTAGGACTGACTATAGACCAATGGATATTGAAAGATAATGTTTTAAGCAACGGTAAAATTTCTATAGAGATATACTCTAAAAGCTCTCTTACGCTTCGTATTGTTGAAGGGGAAGAGTCAAGATATTATTATCAAAAAACAACTTTGCCTGTCTTTGAAATTATAGCAACTGAATCCTCTACCATCCTTACAACTATTAAAGATATCACATGAAAATACTTTACTTTCATCAGCATTTCTCTACTCCTAAAGGGGCAGCAGGTATACGCTCTTATGCCATGGCGCAGTCACTGATCAAAAACGGCCATCAAGTCACAATGGTTTGTGGATCGTTTGGTAACGGTCAAACAGGACTGACCAGTTCCTTCGTTAATGGTATGCGCCGAGGAGAAGTAGAGGGTATTGATATTATAGAGTTTGAATTGTCTTATTCAAATAACTCTACCTTTGCACAGCGTGTATCGTTATTTTTAAGCTTTGCCTATAAGTCTGTCAAAGTGGCTATGACCGAAAAATATGACGTAATCTTTGCCACTACTACACCTCTAACTGCTTCTATTCCTGGTATCGTTGCAAAGTGGCTACGTAAGAAGCCATTTGTATTTGAAGTGAGAGACTTGTGGCCAGAATTGCCAAAGGCAATGGGTGTGATAAAAAATCCTATTATACTTTGGTTGATGTCTGTACTAGAGTGGGTGTCTTATCATTCAGCAGATCGTCTGATTGGACTGTCTCCTGGTATTGTGGATGGTATCGTCAGTCGCGGTATTAAGAGAGATAAAGTCACTATTATACCTAATGGTTGTGACCTGGATATCTTCGCGAGTCAACCAGTAGCATGGCGCCCTGAAGGTATAGAAAAAACAGATCTAATGGCTATTTTTACTGGCACACATGGATTAGCGAATGGGTTGGATGCTGTTATTGATGCCGCTTTGGAGTTGAGTAATAGAGCAATAAAAGATATTAAGATAGTTCTGATTGGCAACGGAATGAAAAAAGAAGCATTACAACAACGAGCTACAGAATTAAAGCTAAATAACTTAATATTTCATGATCCAGTCGATAAAGATAAATTAGCAGGACTTATGGCAAGTGCTGATATAGGTTTACAGACGTTAGCCAATATTCCAGCATTTTATTATGGAACATCGCCTAATAAGTTTTTCGATTATATAGCTGCAGGTTTACCTGTTCTAAATAACTATCCAGGATGGTTATCGGATTTAATTACCGATGAAAAATGCGGATTTACAGTAACACCAGAGAGCCCTGAAGACTTTGCAAATGCGTTAGAGAAAGCTGCTTCTGATCGAGAATCACTAAAAATTATGGGTAAAAATGCTCAAGAGCTAGCCAAACGTAAGTTTGATCGAGCTTTGCTTTCTCAAAAATTTAATGATTGGGTAACAGGAGTTAAATCATGATAAAACGCCTATTCGACATCACTGCTGCGACTAGCGCTTTAGTCGTGTTATCTCCCGTATATGCGATCACCGCTTACAAAGTCAGTAAAAACCTAGGTTCGCCTGTACTGTTTCGTCAAACGCGCCCTGGACTAGATGGCAAACCGTTTGAGATGATTAAATTCCGTACCATGAAGGATGCCACAGACGAGCAGGGTAATCCTCTACCAGACAGCGAGCGCTTAACCTCTTTTGGTCAAACGCTACGCAATACTAGCCTTGATGAATTGCCAGAGCTATGGAACGTGCTAAAAGGTGATATGAGCCTAGTAGGGCCGCGACCGTTATTGATGGAATACCTGCCGCTATATAGTGAGGAGCAGTCGCGTCGTCATCAGCTGCGTCCTGGTATCACGGGCTATGCCCAAGTGAATGGCAGAAATGCCATTGGCTGGGATAAAAAGTTTGAACTAGACACTTGGTATGTAGACAACCAATCGCTTTGGTTGGATATAAAAATACTTTTCAAAACGGTCAAAAAAGTGCTGATAAAAGATGGTATCAGCGCTGATGGTGAAGCCACCATGAGTAAATTTACGGGTAGCAGTAATCCATTAGAAGGTGGCCATGAATAACGTATTTGCTGTCTATGGCGCATCTGGCTGTGGCCGTAGCTTGATGCCAGTAGCTGTTGAGCAATTACAGCGACTGTACGGTGATGATTATGACGCAAAGCAGCTGGTCTTTATAGATGATGCCTTAACGGTAGACACCAAAGTTAACGGTCACGTAGCGATGAATTACCAACGCTTTATCGACTTGCAACCTGTTAATAAGTCAGTACTGATCGCCATTGCTAATAGTCAAGTGAGACAGCAGCTTGCCGATAAACTAACGAATGACGGCATCGCCTTGTGGCATGTGCAGTCAGAGCGCACTTTAGTGATGGACAGTGTCTGTATAGATAGCGGCGGTGCGCTTAGTCCGTTTGTGACCTTAGCTGCCAACGTGACGATTGGTAAATGCTTCCATGCTAATTTATATAGCTATGTCGAGCACGATTGTATTATCGGTGATTATGTCACCTTTGCCCCTAGAGTTAGCTGCAACGGCAATATCCATATTCATGATCACGCGTATATCGGTGCTGGTGCAGTCATTAAGCAAGGCACGCCAGATAAACCATTAATCATTGGTAAAGGTGCTATCGTCGGTATGGGCGCAGTCGTGACTAAAGACGTGCCAGCTGGCGCAGTGGTCATCGGCAATCCTGCTAGACCCTTGAATAAATGAGCCGCCATTGAGCGCTGTTTGCTACAAATCTTATAAGCCATGATAAAAGACTATCCATCATCAAGCCCACACATCAAGTACACAGTGAGACCCTTATGCTAAACACCAATTTTTCACCTTGGCCCAGTTTCACTCAAGTTGAGGCCGATGCCGTCAGCCAAGTCTTGTTATCTAACAAAGTCAACTATTGGACTGGAACCGAGGGTCGTCAATTTGAGCGTGAATTTGCCGAGTGGGCAGATAGCAAATACGCGATTGCTATGGGTAATGGCACGCTAGCCTTAGACGTTGCCTTACAAGCGCTTGATATTGGCGCAGGCGATGACGTTATCGTCACCCCGCGCACCTTTATCGCCAGTATTTCCTCTGTTGTCAATGTGGGGGCCACGCCTGTCTTCGCTGATGTCGATGCTGATACTGGCAACATCACACCCGAGACAATTGCTGCCGTATTGACCGCAAAGACCAAAGCCATCGTTTGTGTACATCTGGCTGGTTGGCCGTGTGACATGGATGGCATCATGGCGCTAGCAGAGCAACACAACCTCTACGTGATAGAAGACTGTGCTCAAGCACATGGTAGCCAGTATAAAGGTCGTAGCGTTGGTAGTATTGGTCATATTGGGGCTTGGAGTTTTTGTCAGGACAAAATCATGACCACGGGTGGTGAAGGTGGCATGGTCACGACCAATGACGAGCAGCTGTGGCGCAAAATGTGGGCTTATAAAGATCATGGCAAAAGCTATGCTGCCGTCTATGAGACCGAGCATCCACCAGGCTATCGCTGGTTACATGAAAGCTTTGGTACCAATTGGCGCATGACCGAGATGCAAGCAGTGATTGGGCGTATTCAGTTAGAGAGAATGAATGATTGGACAGCCAAGCGTACTGCCAATGCACAGGCCATATTGGCTGCCTGTGAGCAATGGGTGGAGAGCGGTTATCTATCAGTGCCTAGAATAGAAGCACTGCCAGCATTTGCTGACTGCACTCACGCTTACTACAAGCTCTATGTTTATGTGCAGCCAGAGCATTTGCCACAAGGATGGTCGCGTGATCGGATCATCGCTGAGATCAATGCGCTAGCGGTGCCGTGTTTTTCGGGATCAGCCTCTGAAGTTTATTTAGAAAAGGCCTTCGATAATACGGGTTTGCGTCCACAGACCAGATTGCCAATAGCAAAGCAGCTGGGAGAGACCAGTTTGATGTTTTTGGTGCATCCGACGTTGACTCAAGCAGAAATTGTGCAAACGGTTCAGGCCATCGATCAAATATTTGCTAAAATGACTGATGCTGATCAAGTATCATAGATACATATTGCCTCACTCTCATTTACCAACTTTCGCTATAGAAGCAGACCTTTATGAATAAAAAATTATTAACGGTGTTAAGTGCGAGTATCGTAGCGATAGTGCCAATGCTGACAACGACGGCCTCTGCACAAAACCTCTATATGAATGACTTACGTCTCAAAGCAGATATTGACTGGCTGAATACCCAAGGCGTGACCCAGATCAGTACCAGCACTTGGCCACTAAGTGCTAATGAGATCGAACGCGGATTACAAGGCGCTCAACTGACCACTGCGGCACAGCAGCAAGTTGTGCAGTCGATACAGACACGGCTAAGTCAGGATCGCGACTCTTTAGTTAAGGCCTCTGGCAAACTATCGCTACAGACCGATCGTCAGCAGCTGCCACAGCATTTTGGCGATGCCAATCTGGCAGAACAACAGGTGAGTGTCGCCGTAGGATTGAGCGAAGCCAATTGGGAATTTAATTTGCAGGCCAATCTAAAAAATAACGAGCTCATTGATGACGACTCAGACGTCAGTTTTGAAGGCTCTTATATTGCTGGTATGGCGGCCAATCAGTGGTTAATCGCTGGTAAAATTCCAGCATGGTGGGGACCTGGGCATGATGGCAGTCTCATTCGCGGCGATGCCAGTATTCCGGTCACCGGCTTTACCATGCAGCGTGATACGCAAACCGCACCGAATTATAAATATTTAAATTGGGTCGGTCCTTGGCAGTATCAGCTGTTTGCTGGTCAATTGGATGACTATGAAGCGGTTCCAGATGCCAAGCTATTTGGCGCGCGTCTAGCAGCCAGCCCATTGCCTTGGTTAGAGGTTGGTGCTTCTCGTACCTTTATGTGGGGCGGAGAAGGTCGTCCAGATAGCATTGGCTCATTTGGTGATGCTGTTTTAGGTACCAAAGATAATGGTGGTCGTGAAGGCGGTGATCCAGCGAATCAACTGGGCGGTTTCGACGCCAAAGTTCAGCTTGCCTCACTAATCAACGTGCCGGCGAGCGTTTACGGTCAATATATCGGCGAAGATGAAGCAGGCGGCTTACCAGCGAAAAATATGTATTTGGCAGGTGTGGACTATGCTTCTGCGGCGATGGGCAAACCTTATCAGCTCTATGCTGAGTACACAGATACCCGTACTAGTGGCGAAGTTCGGGGTGTCTCTTATGACCATTCTAACTACACCGATGGCTACTATCAGCAAGGCTATCCACTCGGCTATGCGCTTGGTGGTGATGCTGAGAGTGTCGCGGTCGGCGGTCGATTATGGCTCGATGGACGTAATTTTATCCATGCAAAGCTACAGCATGCTAAGGTCAATCAATCAGGAGAGTTGGACCGTCGCACTGGGGAGGCGGATAACCAAGCGTTTCCAACGACGGACAAGCTGACCGCTATTGATGTCTCGTGGGAACATCAGTTGCAGCCTTTGACAAAAGTGACCACTAGACTGTGGGCAGTCGATTCGGATAATCACTCAAGCGATATCGGCGCAGGAATTGGTATTGAGCTAGCGACCTATTAGGGTCTGTTGAATGTCCAAATATTATAGTGCTTAGCATCATCGTCAAACGAAAAAACAGCGGGTTAATACCTCAATATTAACCCGCTGTTTGATTTTAAACACAGGTGGCACATCCTCAGTATAAAAACGATACAGTAGGGCTGGAATGAATTTTTCGCAGCCTCTGTCTGCAAAGGCACAGCAAGCCAGAAAAATTTATACCAGTTCAGCATTGCAATAGAATGTATTTGTTTTATTTAGAATCGACTATATAGCCCATCCATTTTAAAAAGAATAGGGTTCTACTGAGATGAGTTTTTCGAACTCCATCCGATAGCTATGGTCAATCCTCTATAAATTGGGTGCCTTGCCAAAGTAACATTCTTCGAGTTCGACTTCACCATAAAAAACCTCCTCAGCTCCGATAGTAACAATCGGTGTCAGAACGCCTTTTTTGTCCTTTCAATATTCACAATAGATGCTTAGAATGACTAGGGCATGTCCTCAATTCAAACAATAAGTCATCTAACTGGGCTAAAAATGGCTAAATTTTGCCAAACATCGTCAAATAGCTGGTCAATATCTCGATATTATCTACGCTATTTTTCTCGTTTGACGGCAATTTATCTCATTTTTATCACCACTTGTGAAATGAGGACACACCCTAAGATTACTATCTTTAACATTGAGTTGTCCAAACAATAATCTCTGTCCGTACTATGGTCGAATATCAAACAAGCCCTAGGGCATGTCTTTAATTCACTTTATATGACAGGCAAGCATGAAGCACTTATGAAAACTGAGATTAAAACCCCACTGGCTTTTAGAAGATACCCCTCGACAACGGCTCTACAGTGTTTTGAAACGGCTGCTCGGCACTTAAGCTTTACCAATGCGGCGCTAGAAATGCATATGACTCAAAGTGCGATTAGCAAGCAAGTGGCTCAGCTAGAGGAGATGTTGAACCTCTCGCTTTTTTATCGTACCCCGCATCGAATCTCCTTAACGCCTGCTGGTAGGACTTACTATCTTGAAGTGCTAGATATTCTCAAGCATATTGAGACCGCGACCACCGATTTGATGTCAAATAGTGACAACTCAGAGCTACTTAAAGTTGTTGCTCACCCAACCTTTTGCTCTCGTTGGTTGATGCCAGCACTCAATGGGTTTGGTCAAGCATATCCGCTGCTCAACTTAGATATTAAAGGGCTGACTGGGCCGTTTTTTGTTGAAGATCAAAATGTCGACATTGCTTTTTTATATGGAGATGGTATTTGGGGCGGCATGGAGTCGATAAAGCTTTTTGATGAATATAATGTGGCGGTTTGTCATCCTGAATATTTGATAGAAAAATCGCCATGTACAAATCACATAGATAACTGCACCTTGCTACAGCTCAGCTCGCGTCCAAGCGCATGGTATGAGTATTTCAAACAGCAAAATATTAGTATTGATGGCACCTTTGTGGGTCCGCGTTTTGATGCTTTTCACACGACCATTTCTGCAGCGTTGCTCGGATACGGTATCGCATTAGTCCCATTGCGCTTAGTGGCGCCAGAGTTGCAATCAGGCGCGCTGGTAACCGCATGGCATTATGCGGCAAAAGGCAGGGGAGCCTATTACCTGTCTTACCCTTTATCCTTGGGCAGTTCGCATAAGATAAAGGCTGTTTTAGAATGGATATCAGCGTACCTTGAAACGTCAAATGAGCAGGAGAGAGACTTAGGATTTATATGGTAAGCTAAAAAACCATCACTCTATTGCTAGGGCATGTTTTCAAAAAATGGCTGGTTGATATTCCGATATTAACCAGCCATTTTTCTTATTTGACGGCAATTTATCTCATTTTTATCACCATTCTTGAGATAAAGGCACGCCCTAGCAGTAGAGACCCAAACGAGCCAGCTTTATGCTGGTTTTTTTATGCCAGTAAGCGAGGGTAACGCTGCCACTATTTTATAGTGGACTGACTATATACAGTCACGTTTCATAAGGGCGTGTATCCATTTCATTGAGGCCACGCCCTAGTATCGATTATATGCTAGCGGCTCATTTAGGTGATGTGCTTGAATCTTATAAAACGCTGCAAGCCCTAGCTTTAAAGAGAGTTTGATGCCACTGAGTAGTGTCTAGGCGTTATTCCAAAAAGTAATGCTAGTAAGAAATTAATTATTTTGCAACTTCGCTTTTTGCACGTTAACGTAATAAAGCTTTCAAGGAAGTTTAAATCAATATAAAAGGATTCATTATGATTAAGCAGTATATGTCCGCTATGGGTGTCAAAGAAGAACACTATCAAAATGGCAATTTTGACGTTAATAGCCCCATTGATGGTTCTGTCATTGGCAAAATCACCTTAGACAGTATGGATGCTGTTGATACCAGTATTGCCAATGCCAAAAAGGCATTCAAGGAGTGGCGTACTGTACCTGCCCCAAGACGTGGTGAGCTCGTTCGCTTGTTGGGTGAAGTGCTACGTGAGCATAAAGAAGACTTGGGGATGCTGGTGTCTTTTGAGGCTGGCAAGATTAAAGAAGAAGGCCTCGGTGAAGTACAAGAGATGATTGATATTTGCGACTTCGCGGTTGGGGTTTCACGTCAGATATATGGTTTGACCATTGCATCAGAACGCCCAGGCCATCACATGCGTGAGACGTGGCATCCGCTAGGTGTGATTGGCGTAATCTCTGCTTTTAATTTCCCAGTCGCGGTGTGGTCTTGGAATACAGCGCTAGCCATTGTCTGTGGCAACCCTGTGGTCTGGAAACCATCAGAAAAAGCGCCTTTGGTAGCGTTAGCCTGTCAGGCCATGTTCGAAAAAGCCTTAGCTAAATTTGGCGATGTACCACAGCATTTGTCTCAAGTACTGTTAGGCAAGACAGATATTGGCAATGCTTTGGTTGAGCATAAAGAGGTTGCTTTAGTCAGTGCAACGGGCAGCACGCGTATGGGGAGAGCAGTCGGGCCAAAGGTTGCCAATCGTTTTGGTAGATGCTTGCTTGAGCTTGGTGGTAATAATGCCATGATCTTGGCGCCAAGTGCTGATCTGGATTTGGCGTTACGCGGGATTTTGTTTTCGGCCGTTGGTACAGCTGGTCAGCGCTGTACTACGTTACGCCGTTTATTTGTGCATGAGTCTATCAAAGACGATATGTTGCCTCGTATCAAATCGGCTTATGAAACTGTCACTATTGGTCATCCATTAGAGGGTAATTTGGTCGGCCCACTGATTGATGAAGACAGTTTTAATAGCATGCAAGATGCCTTAAAAAAGGCAAGAGAAGCGGGTGGTACGGTTACAGGCGGCGAGCGTGTACTCGCAGATAGATATCCTAATGCATACTATGTAACACCTGCCATTGTGGAGTTTGATGAACAAAATGACGTTGCCAGAAATGAGACCTTTGCGCCCATTTTATATGTGATGACCTATCAGACATTCGATGACGCTATCGAGATGCAAAACGATGTGCCTCAAGGCTTGTCTTCATGTGTATTTACCAATGATCTTCGTGAAGCTGAAACCTTTTTGAGCGATCGCGGTAGTGATTGCGGGATTGCCAACGTCAACATTGGAACCAGCGGCGCTGAGATTGGTGGTGCGTTTGGTGGCGAAAAAGAAACAGGCGGTGGTCGCGAGTCAGGTTCGGATGCGTGGAAAGCCTATATGCGCCGTCAGACCAATACCATCAATTACTCAAAAGAGTTACCCCTCGCGCAAGGCATTAGTTTTGGCTAGGGCGTGTCCTCAATTCAATCGATAGTTATCTAAATGGGTTAAAAATGGCTAAATCTTGTCAAACGGCGTCAAATAGCTGACTAATATCTCGATATTATCTGCGCTATTTTCCTTGTTTGACTGCGATTTATCTCATTTTTATCACCATTTTTAAAATGAGGACACGCCCTAATAAAAATCGATGTTTTTTTTGAATATTAACCAATTGGCCGCTGCTAAGCATAGATAGAATATGCTTAGCAGCGGCAAGAAGGGCTTTGTTTTTAGCAGCAATAAGCAACCACAGATTAGGTTGTGATGACTATTGATTACTACTAAGGAAGGTAGGACCGTCATGATTGATAATAAACCGCATGACCCTGATATTGATGGCTATGGCCCATCTGCTAGCTTTTTACTTGATATTGCCCCACTGGTACTGACGGCCATGATTCTCATGGTACAGTTCTTCGTATTCAAAGACTTTACCCCTCATATACCCTTGGCTTGTGGCATTTTGATCACAGGCTTATTCATGAAGCTGCGTGGCCGTCATTGGCAAGGTATGGAAGAGCGATTTTTAAAAGTCATCAAAATTGGCTTGCCTGCGATGATAATCCTGATGGGCGTGGGGATGCTCATTGGTTCATGGATTATTGCAGGGACAGTGCCGACCATTCTGTATTATGGCTTTAGTATTTTTTCTCCTTCCTCGTTTTTATTTTCTGTCTGTATTATTTGCGCCATTATCTCCGTTGCGACTGGCACCTCGTGGGGTACCGTGGGCACGGTCGGTCTTGCGATGATGGGAATCGGCATGGGGCTTGGCATTCCCGCCCATTTTACGGGGGGCGCTATCGTCTCTGGTGCTTTTTTTGGGGACAAAATGTCACCGCTATCAGATACTACCAACCTGACTCCTGCCGCCGCAGGGGTCGACCTTTGGGATCATATCAAAGGTATGTTACCCACGACCGTCCCCGCGATGCTGACAGCTTTGGCTCTCTATGCATGGATTGGTATGAGTTATGGCGATGACAGTATTGATTTATCTTCTATCCAATCGCTACAAGACAACTTAGCTGCCAACTACAACCTCAGTATCATTACCTTGTTACCCGCCATCGTCGTGGTGGCAGCAGCTGTCATGAAAATGCCTGCCATACCAACCGTATTGACTGGTGTGTTTGTAGGCTCTGTCATCGCTGTGTTTATGCAAGGCGTTGGTGTGAGTGAGGTCTTTAATGTCCTGCAAAATGGCTTTGTCAGTGAGACAGGTTTTGAGGTTGTTGATCAGCTACTGTCAAAAGGTGGTGTCATGTCGATGACATGGGTTATCAGCTTGACCATCTTTGCGTTAGGTTTTATTGGTGCGCTTGAACACTACGGCACACTCAAAGCCATTATGGCGAAGATTAATCTGTTCGTAAAATCGCGTCTAGGCTTGATTTTTACGACGTACGGTAGTGTCCTCAGTGTGGGTACACTCATTGGTGACGTTTATACCACTTGTGTTTTGCCAGGGCGCTTATTGCAAGATAAGTATAAAGAAATGGGCTATAAGCGTACGACGTTGACTCGCTCTATCGAAGATGCGGGTACGCTCTTATCGCCGCTTATTCCATGGAATATGGGTGGTAGCTTCGTCGCAGCGACACTGGGTATAGCAACGTTGACCTATGCACCCTTTGCTTTTGCCTGTTGGTTATCGCCTTTATTTGGCTTGTTATGGGCGTTTTTTGACAAATTTATACCCCGTGAAGCGCCCACGGTAGAAAACCTCGACACCGCTACTTCAGTCAATGAAGTGTGATATATAAGGAGTGTGATATGTTGCAAGAACAATGTTTATGGAACATGACGGCACCTAGTATGGACACTTATAGTCAGATGAGTAGTGATATACAAGCCACTATTTGCATCATTGGAGGCGGTTATACAGGATTGTCAGCTGCGATTCATTTGGCCGAAAAAGGCGTCAAGGTTGTTTTATTGGAGAGCCAGAAAATTGGTAGTGGCGGTTCAGGAAAAAGCGTAGGGCTCGTGAATGCAGGAACGTGGGCGCGTCCTGACGACTTAAATATTGCTTTAGGCGAAGTGGCAGGCGAGCGTCTGACTGCAGCGCTTGGGCAAGCACCAAGCTTAGTGTTTGACTTGATTGAACGCTATCATATTGAGGTGCAAGCGACGCATGCTGGTAATATTCATATGGCACATAACGCTAAAGGTGAGGCTGATGTCGATATCAGATATGAGCAGCTGAGCCGCCGTGGTGCGAATGTAGATGTGTTAACTGGGCGCAAATGTCACGAATATTGTGGCACCACGAGTATCAACAAAGCGCTGCTGGATCATCGAGCGGGCACCATAAATCCGCTGGCTTATGCAAGAGGTTTGGCCAAGGTAGCGACAGACTTAGGTGTGACGATTTATGAGCATTCTGCCGTTGAGGTGATCGAAAAGGCGGACGGACATTGGTATACAAAAACCTCTAAGGCTCATGTTAAATCTGACCGTATCATTATTGCGACCAACGCTTATACCGAAGGCGAATGGGCGGAAATTTCTAAAACATTCTATCTGGTTGATTACTATCAGATTGCATCTGAACCACTTAGTGGGGAAGCGGCAGATCGTATTTTGCCATACAGAACCGGTGCATGGGATACACGTTTGGCCTTATCTAGTTTTCGTCGTGATGACGACGATCGCTTATTATTGGGAACAGTCGGTGGTACGCAGCTGAAACCGAAATCCTTTTATCAAGCATGGGCAAATACTGTGCAAAAAAGCTACTATCCAGATTTGCCAGCATTTAAGTGGCAATACGAATGGTGCGGTAGCTTTGGCTTTACGCAAGATCATATCTTTCGAGTGATGGAGCCAGATGAAGGCTTGTTGACCGCAACGGCTTATAACGGCCGCGGCATTACCACTGGCACGTTAATGGGTAAATGTTTTGCAGACTATATACTGACAGGTAATAGAGAGAGCATACCCTTGCCATTTAAAACCATGGACACCGCGAAAGTGTCTTTTAGAGGACTAAAATCTGGGTTTACTGAACTGGGACTGACCTTATACCATGCTGGTCAATGCCTAAAAATTGTCAGATAGTTTACGGGTTTCTGTCGAGGCAAGTGGCCTCATTGCTGATATAAAAACCAATAGTGCCTGAAAAACAACGAAAGGGTTTTGATTTAACTATAGTGTGTTTGTGAATATCAAACACACTATAATATTGGTCTAAGCTTTGATTGGGTGATCGTCTGACTTATATCCTTATAGATCAGGAATAATAAAATTACAGAGTAATTTAGGAGTAGTGATGCAAATTTTAGATATTAATACAGTAAAAAAACAACTTACGATGTCGATGGCCATCAATGCCATAGAAGACCTACTAAAAATGCAAGGTGAGCATCCAACGTGGATTAAGACACCTGAGCGCCTAGTTATTCCTACTTTTAAGGACAGTGATGCCAATACATCTGGCTCACATCTATCAATGCCATCAGTGGTTTTTGATGGTAACAATGAGTATGCAGTGGTCAAACTGGTGACTATCTGCCCAGACAATCCTAAGCGTGATAAGCCAACAACGATGGCAACGATCACAGTGTCAGACAATGCGACAGGGGAGATGCTCGCTTTTTTGGATGGCATATACATCACCCAAGTGCGAACAGCAGCATTATCTGGGATAGCCACTAAGTATTTGGCAAATAAAGACAGTCGTGTAGTGGCGGTAGTAGGGACGGGAGGGATGGCGTATGAGCAGCTCAATGCCATACTCACTGTACGTCCAAATATCAAGCAGGTAAACATTTGGAACAGAACATCTCAGATCGCTCATAAGTTTCAAGAGAAATTTAGGCAAGCGTATCCACAATGGCAAGTTGATTTTAAGGTCAGCGAAAACATTGCAGAGGCTATCAAAGATGCCGATATTATCAATCTGGCAACACGAGCGACGACAGGATTGTTCGACGCTTCACAGATAAAGTCAGATGTTCATATCAATGCAGTGGGTGCTTATCAAGCAACGATGAAGGAAGTTAGTAACTCGGTGATAGAGACTTGTACTTCTGTCATTATTGACGATGCTGAAGGGGGCTTGCATGAAGCGGGCGATTTAATACAAGCTCATAATGCCATGGATTGTACGTGGACATGGGATATGCTAACAGGTACGTTAAGTGATCTGGTCAATAAAAAAGTTAACATTGATTTGAATGAAGATAAGGGTATGACGCTGTTTAAGTCAGTTGGTGCAGCCAGCTTTGATGCGGCAGTCGCCTTAAAAATTGCGCAAAAAGCCAAGACAGAAAGTCTGGGTCAGTTTGTTGAGTTATAAAGAGTAGCTAGGGCGTGTCCTCATTTCAAACGAGTGTCCTCTAAATGGGCTACAAACAGCTAAATTTTGCCAAACATCGTCAAATAGTTGGTCAATATCTCGATATTATCTGCACTATTTTCCTTGTTTG
>NZ_JASDDJ010000073.1:285-14616 GCF_030407455.1 Psychrobacter sp. 5A.1 | reverse complement strand
CAAGGCTGGATGGAGAATAATTTACCTAAACTGTTCTATGATATGGGTTGTACTAGTTTTATTGTGGATCGACTATAGTAAGTTAATACCCCGCTGGGTAGACTTGATCTATCTATATCAGGTTCAATTTCACTGTTATTGTCTTTGATACTACTTGTTGACGCACAACCAGCTAGAAGACAAGTTGCCACAATTAAACTTAGTGTTTTATTCATTAGTAGACCTCTTGCATAAGTCATCGCTATCCCTTGTGACTCCGTCACTGGAAGTCAATAAACTGGTAATTTTGCAAGAGGTCTAATTAACACCATTGGTATCACTAGCCTAAAACCGAAGGTTCAAGTCCTCACTAGGGGAGCGTATTTTTCGATGGTTCTAAACATGTTATTTTGGGTATGGCTAATTTTATATAGTCAAGCCTACTTAAAAGTGTTATAAACTAATTATCAAACTTAATTATTATTATAAAGACCATGACTTACTCATTAGATTTCCGTAAACAAGTTCTTAAAAGTATAGATGACGGTATGACCTTCGCTGAAGCCGCTATTTTCTATAATCTCAGCCCAACCACCATACAAAACTGGAAGAGACGTGTTCATAGCAAAACGACAAGGCAAACCAAACCCTATAAAATACCAGATGACGTGCTACTTAATGATGTCAAAGAACATCCTGATGATTACCAGTATGAGCGAGCACGTCGTTTAAACTGTAGTAAAACAGGCATTTATCATGCCTTAAAACGCCTTGGTATCAGTCAAAAAAAAGACCTTGGAACATCCAAAAGCGTGTCCGATAAAAAGAGCGATATATCAGAGTAAGCTTAATAGCTTTACGCAGCAAGGCTACCCCATTGTGTACATGGATGAAAGTGGCTTTGAGGCTGAAACTATTCGTCCTTATGGCTATGCACCGATAGGTAAACCCTGTATCGATAGTTACAATTGGCAAGCAAAAAAGCGTACCAATGTCATCGGTGCTCTCTATGAAAAAATGCTGTTTGCCCTGGATTATTTTGAGCACAACATTAACAGCAGTATATTCTACGATTGGTGCAAACAAACACTAATCCCAAGTCTTAAAACAAAATGCGTGATTGTCATGGATAATGCCAAGTTTCATAAAAATAAACGCATTCAAAAGCTATTGAACAGGCATGGTCATCGTATTCTTTGGCTGCCGCCGTACAGCCCAGACTTAAACCCTATCGAAAAGAAATGGGCACAGGTGAAGTTTCTGCGGCAAGGCTGGATGGAAAATGACTTATCTAAATTGTTTTATGATATTTGTCCTAGCCATAACAGTTTTATTTTGAACTGACTATATACATCTTATGGCGAGATATTAAAAATACATGGTTGTTATGAAGATAGTAGTAGTATCGTATTGACACATGAAGATTACGAATATTTTAATGAAAAGAAAAAATATTTAAGCTCGAAGTTATTAACCTATTTTGCAGAGCATCCTTTATTTTTCTTAGGTTACAGCCTTAATGACCAAAATATTATAAACATATTGTCTGATATAGATGAAATATTAGCTTCTAAAGGCGAGCTAGTGCCAAATATCTACATGGTCATTTTTGACAGTAATTTTGATGATAGTCACAATTATTCAAAAGAGAAGCTTATTGCTCTTAACGAAAATAAGAATATTCGAATCAAAGTGATTTATGCAAATGAGTACAACTGGGTTTATGATGCAATAGCGCAGTTGTCTCCCAAAATTACTGTAAGTCCTAAAATATTAAGATCGCTTCTCAGCAGAACTTACAAAATGGTAACTTCTGATATACCGAAAAGAGAATTAGATTTCAATTTTAAAATATTATCGGAAGTATCCAATGATGATTCTAAATTGCTAACGTTATTTGGTTTAGGAACTCTTGATAATGGTCAGCACATCAATGCTAGCTTCTGCTATACGATGACACAACTTGCTGAAAAATTAGGGTATGAACGTTGGCATCCTGTACATGCATTGATGACAAAAATACGTGAAGAAAAAGGTGTGGATATTAAAAACTCAGATAACAAGTATCACTTAAGAATAAATTCAGGAGAAAATAGTGTCTTTAGAAAATACTCTCAAGAAGCCTTCCATTTATTAGATAAGGTGAAAAACAACTTACCTTATGAACTAGACATGAGTTAGTTTTTTTCAATTATTAAGACCTAGTATATTTTCTGCTGAGTTCAAAGGTAATTTCTAATGTATAGTATAACTACTTTATAAAAAAAGCCCCAATCACTAATGATTGGGGCTTTTTTTACGTTCTTTTCCAATGGTTTTTTTAATGACATTGCAATGAACTAACTTGTAATTAATTTCCAATGACATCCTTTATTTCATTAGCGACTCGTCAAACTCCACTGTTTGTCCATCCTCTAACGTTAAAACACCTTCGCTAATCATAATAGTCATGTCCTTGGTGTTTTTTATGGCACGCATAACGTTGATGTCTTCTATGCTACTCTCAATGATGATTTTGCCAGACTGCTCTGGTTGAATGGGCGGATCAAACGGTGTCGAGGGCACGTTGAATCTTTTGCCTTTCGTCAGCTGCGCATCTTGCATGATTAGCGTCCCTTTAAAGCTTTGAATAGCGACCTGACCGTGGTTCGATAGCATGAACTGTAGTTTTACTTGGTTTAAGCTATCGTCGTCGCTGGTCTTGACTGGCAGTAGGGCGATAGGGTAATTCTGTGCATTAGCGGTTGCTGCTTGCTGACCCTTGACGATAGGGCTTTTCTTACCCGTAGGATTGTTTGGATGTAAGCGCTCGTATTCACGCTGCTGTATGAGGGCTTGTTTGATAGTGGTACGTGGCATCGCGCCTGACTCATAAGCGCCGCTCAGCTTCATTCGCAACATATAGCGGCTAAGGACTTGCTGATCAGCCTTGGGTAGCTGCTCAAAGGTAGTACCGAGCTTTTTTTGCCACTGGTCAGAGTTGGTCGGTATTGTTTTTTTGTTTGGATCGGTTTGTGGCTGTGAGCACGCAGAAACGACTGGCAGCACTGCCAAAGCAACCGCTAGCAACAACGCTTTGTCTAAACGCTGATATAAACCCACCATCGTATACCCCCTTGTAAATCCCTATGATGTTGAAATTTTATAAATAGTCGCGACTCTATTTTTAATATACCTCGTTTAATGATTCGTTGTGTTTAATTATGGCTAACGACGGCAGACAACTTGATGTAATGCCAAAAAAGGCAAGTGCTTTGAATTAAGAAAGAGACGGGCATAAAGAAAGAGACGTGAATTAAAAAAAAGGGTTAAAAATATCAGTCATGCTTTTAGGTCTGTTGAACATTCAAATATTAGGGCTGCTGATTGCTAAAATTGCACCAAATTAGGCGCAAGCCGACGATAATGTCGAGACCTTAACTAGGATTGCAACAACGTTTGGGGTGATTTTAGCATCAGCCTTTCAGGGCAGTACTATTTTCTGCCAATATATGGCGAAATTGTTTAACCTAGAATGACTAGGCGTCAAAAATTTCACTGCATATTGTCTAAAAAATAGTGACTGCCAGCACCACATTTGAATGTTCAACAGACCCTAACCTTTATGACAGCCACAAAAAAAGACCCAGTTCGCTTTAGCAAATTGGGTCTTTTTGATTCTTATAGCACTGAATAATGAGCTTTGGCTGTACTATTTCAATGCTATTTAGCAGCGAGACTATTAGTCGTTGTCTTGTAGTTCAGACAAAGGATGCGTGATGTTGTTGTTATGAGTCACTACAATCGCTTCATCGATAATATGCTGGCTAACGCCGCGCTTACGTAACGTCTCGATGAAGACTTCATCATGGGCTAGCGTATAGTCCTGATGGTCACGATCAAGGCCTTGACGAATATAGAGGCGAATAAGTCCTTGAATGCGTTTAAAGCCCAAGTCTGAAGACGTTGTTTCTAATAAGGCAATCATCTCTTCAGACAAACGAATACTGATCGGTCGCATGATTTTTTGCGGATGATCAGAAAATTTATTTTTTATACGTACAGGTATCATAATAAACCATTACTTTTAGTGAATAGAAGCAGAGCACCCAAACAAAAACGAATCCAATCAAACTAGCCTTACCATACAACAAAACGGTCTAAAAGAACACCACCGCCTTGCTAATATTATTGGACGTAAATATAAAAGTGATAACAATAAAAAAACCTTCATCAAATTATGATGAAGGTTTTTAGTATATGGCTCTCCAACCTGGGCTCGAACCAGGGACACACGGATTAACAGTCCGTTGCTCTACCAACTGAGCTATTGGAGAATAGGTTGTAAGTGTTTAATCGCTTACAACGAGCCTTAGAAGTCTCTAACGAGTTCTTGCTAAGTGGGGCGTATTCTAGCAAAGATAAAAAATACGTCAAGCTTTTTTTTGCATAATTCGCAAAAATTGTCATTTTAATGATGAGATAGAGGGTTTTTCCTAAAAACGCCTAAGATTTTCACAAAAAAGATGCCCTATAGCGTATATAGGGCATCTTTTTTTATAAGAGCAATGATAAGACTAATGGTTCATTACGATTGGCCCATTATTATTTATTCAGCAACGTCTAAGTCAGCCACCGCTTTTTCGATACGTGCTAGCGCATCTTTCAATGTGGCTTCATCAGTGGCATAAGAGATACGCATGTAACCGCCAAGGCCGAAGGCATCACCAGGGACGACTGCCACGCCAACCTTGTCTAACAACCATGCTGAGAACTCTGTGCATGACGACAGCCCAGCCGCTTTGATGAGCGGTACGATATTTGGATATACATAGAATGCGCCATCAGGACGCAGGCAAGTAATACCTTTAATGGCATTTAGACCATTCACGACCAAATCACAGCGCTTCTCGAATGCCGCTACCATTGGTTCTAGTACGCTTTGGTCGCCACTGATAGCCGCTTCGGCAGCGACTTGGCTGATAGAAGCTGGGCATGAGGTAGATTGTGATTGCACCTTTTTCATGGCCCCGATTAGTTTGGCAGGGCCGCCAGCATAACCAATGCGCCAGCCTGTCATTGCATACGCTTTCGAGACACCGTTTAAGATGATGGCGCGCTCTTTCAGCTCAGATGCAGCATTCAAAATATTGTAGAACTTATCACCTGTCCAGCGGATATGTTCATACATATCATCTGAGGCCACATAGACTTGTGGATGTTTTTTCAAGACTTCAGCGATGGCTTTTAGCTCGTCTAACGTATAAATCATACCCGTTGGGTTAGATGGGCTATTCAGTACCAACATTTTGGTTTTATCAGTGATGGCTGATTCTAACTGGTCGGCAGTAATTTTGAAGTCTTGCTCTGCAGGACACTTAACAATGACAGGTACGCCTTCTGCGATGATGACCATATCAGGGTAGCTGACCCAGTAAGGTGCAGGGATGATAACTTCGTCACCTGGATTAATAAAGGCTTGGGCAAGGTTAAAGAATGATTGCTTACCACCGGCCGATACTAGGATTTCGTTTGGCTCATAGCTGATGTCATTGTCACGCTTAAATTTTTCAATAATGGCTTTTTTTAGCTCTGGCGTGCCATCAACAGCAGTGTACTTGGTAAAGCCATTATTAATGGCGTCAATCGCTGCTTTTTTGATGTGCTCTGGTGTATCAAAGTCAGGTTCGCCAGCGCCTAAGCCGATAATATCTTTGCCCGCAGCTTTCATCTCTTTGGCTTTATTGGTAATGGCCATAGTCGGTGACGGTTTGATGTTGTTGACGCGGTTAGACAATTGTATCTCGCTCATGAGGTATCCTTTTTGTATTAGAGTAGAGTGGGTGAACAGCTGATATTGATTGTATAACGTGCTCCATGCAACCAGTACATGATATTAACTCTAGTTTATCCAGCTCAAACATTTATCTCCGTTTCTAATGAGATAAGCTTTAATTTGAAAATTATAATATTTAGCGTATAAATCCGCTGAAGTATTGAATTGATGCTGCTTATAATTTTCATATCCATGTGTAGCTCCTATTATTGGAACAATATTTTCATCGCTAACGCACCCTCGCTTTATTTCGGGAGTGTAGGGACCACCACTGTAAGTGGCATAAACGTGTAAATCACCCTTCGAAATTGCTTTCAGAGCATCAGCTGTAGGATCCGCACTGTATAGATAATCCAAACTGAAAGGTTGTTCTACTTCACTGCTACAAGCCGCTGCTAAGCAAAAAAACAAAAGTGGTATAAGTGATCTAATTACCAAAACCTCCTCCATGTTCTTTGTTTGGATGACAGGCAATAGAGTTTTTATATAATTGTCTCATAATAGTATTTTGATGGACTATTGATAGATGATTATAGAAAAGTTTACCGTGAGTGCTATAGTTTTTTATATGTCCAAGTTCATGTGCAAGAACCTCTGTTAAGTTAGGTCTATAAAAACCTTTACCATCCGCACGTACAAAGTAAGGATCTGATATCTAGGCTTACTTATCCAAAATTCATTATCACAGCTTTTTCATGTAGCATTGCATAGTCCAAAATCTCAATTATTTTCATGATATTACTATCCTTTAATGCAACCTCTTTTACTATAGCGTTGCGTATGTTTTGGATTTCTTCATCAAAAATAACATTACTATCAGACGGTCCTATCATGTAGTCTGTATGTTCTGACATTAAATCCCATAGACCTACTTCATGATAATAATCTAATTGTTCTTGAGTAAGAGATAAAACAGTAGCAGCTTCTGAATGATCATATCCCCATTGCAACATTTCACTATAATCATCTATATTAATGTCGGCAGGTAAGCAAAAAAAGCAGTATTCAGGTGTTTTCTTCATTAGTCTGTGTTCCTTATATGTATTTGTTGTTGCATAGCGTCTTTAGCTTCTTTCCCCTTAAGGCCTCTAGTAGATGGAGGTTTGCCATCTGGTAAAATATTCTGTCTACGTGTCTTATCATATATTTTATAGTAATTGTGTTCATTGTCTTTGGTGATTGTATAGCGGCTATCGCTACTCGTGTATCTCGTTTTTACACCGTCCTTACTAAGAACACCTTTTGCATTTGGTGTGAATTTTTCATGACTATCTTTTAAACTTCCTTTCGACCAGTTCGGACTGAATTTTAGATAATTATCAGCTCTATTTTGCTTATTTTTAGCAATTCTTTGTGCAGCTTTTTCTATAGCGGCAGTTCTTTGAGCCTGTGCAGCTTTAGTCGCCTGACCAACTTTAATCGCTGAATTAGCTGCTGTGCTACCTGTTAAGGTTCCTGCTGCCATTCCAGCTACTTGGCCTACTTTTGTACTTGCCTTGTTAGGATCTGGCGCACCTAAAAGAACATCTGATAATCCAAACGTCCACATTTGGTTAAATCCAGCGGCGGTATTTCCAACTGCATCTATTTTATCCTTTGATATCCCCGAAAAGTCACTAATATCTTGATTAGAGGGGCCAAAACTAGGAAGAATGCCGCCATCAGCATTTGCTACCAAACCATTTTCTAAACCGTCTGCGACAGCATCTTCACGCCAAGAGTCTAACTCCTCATCAGACATTTCATCTTCAGAATCTTTATCGTCAGAAGCTGCAAGGCTTGCAAACAAACTTTCTGGATCAGATTTAGGAAACTGTATAGGCGCTGGTTGCTCAACGCCCATCACTTCAAAACCAGATTCACAGAACGACTGCTGAACCGCAATGAGCTTAGCACCGCAGCTGGTTACATCTCCTGCGCGAGCAACGGGTGCACCATCGACAATAAACGAGGCATCCCCTGTCAAAATAGTCGTCAGTTTTTTACACTTCTTACAAACGACTTTATCGCCTTTACGCGATATGGGAATACCGTTGTGAGTCGTGTGTGGTGAGCCACTAATCACCTTACCGCCATGAGTTGTCGTCGCGCCTACGGTGATATAAGCTGCCATAGTATCGTCCTAAATATACCTAAGACATAAATTCTAACATGATAAATGGACATAAGTTTATAAAGCGAGGTGATTGATGAGATATGTATTAGCAACCACAGAGAGAGTTTTTAGATGGTATGTATTCGACCCTAAAACGGTGAGTAGTACCACTTATTCACTGAGTGAGGTGCTAGATTTGAACATAGTGCCAATAGCAGGTGACAAAGCAACTGCTAAGTTGTGGGCGCAAGAAATGGGGCTAAAAACGTGGCGTTATGTGAGACTGTAGACCGTAGCAAAAATAAGTCCAAAACATGCACGTTTAGCACGACATAGAGTGTCATTGTTCGCATAAAGGTACATTATGGTAAATGGAAATAGACCGGTTTTTGACCGCTGAATTAACGAAGAAAAAGCCCTTCATGCTTAGAAAGTAAAATATGAAAAACGTCTTCACAACGTTGTTATTAGCATTATTAATTACAGCTTGCAGCTCAGATAAAGTTGAACAAGTAGAGGTTGAAACGGAGCAAGTGACTGTTAATGAGTTTACAGACGATCAAAGACAAGAAATCACCGACTACTTTTTGAGTGATGAAGAGCCTACTGTGCTAGATGCAACATGGACTGCTGATAAGATATTCAAAATTGGCGTAAGAGATGATGGTAGCCGTCGTGATGGGTTTGCTGAATACGCTTGTATTGAGATAAACGACCAGTTTGACGCTAAAGAGCAAGGCGTTTGGGTTCAGGTAATCGACTATGACAAACTTATGAAAACCAAAGAGTGGGTTAAACTTGGTGAGGCTCATTGCTGAAATAAGCTAAAAATCTCGCCAAACTAAAAAGACCTTCAGAAATCCTGAAGGTCTTTTTTTGTCTGAAAAATATTAGTTCGGTTTAGTGTTACACGTATAAGGGGAAGCAGATTGGAACCCCCTTCCAGACGCCTGAAATTAAGCATTCATAATAGTTGTAAGGATATCAGAGCAGTTTTATATAGAGCTGTAAGCTGTTTTAGTAACATCTGAAGTATTAATAACAAAAGATACGGTGGATAGCGCATATACACCTGAATTGATGATTCAGAGCTTACAGCAGATTTTGATAATGCCTTACCTGAACCACATCATCTAATCATTTCATGCCTAATGGAATAATCTTAACACGAGATGGGGAACGGCTCTAAAAACTACATTCAACGTCTTGTTGAGCTCTCACACAACTTAAATTATGAAAGGATTTGCACATGAAAAAGCTAGAAATATTATCTTTGATTTTAGATATTTTTTCCACGATAGTGGAGATCATAATGCTGATAGATATAACACCATTCTTATAGATAAGCTCCTTGTATCAGCTGATACAAGGAGCTTATGAGAGTGCTAAGGGGCATGTTTAGCAAGCATAGTAAGCATCATGATTATGTAGTTGAGCACTAACTCTCGATCTGAGATTTAAAAAAGCCATCTCAATTAAAGATGGCTAATAAATTACATGCGTTACTACGCAAACAAACTGTTATCCAAAACCATCTGACCAACAAACTTTATTAACTTCGTATTCATCTATTACAAAATCCTCGGGATAGTCTTTGAAACCTGACTTATCACTAAGGAACTCAATAGCTTTTTCCGCCTCTTCTTTAGAGTCATAAACACCTAAAAGTTTCATGCGCTCTGTTAAGCCTTCAGCAGCGTGTTCAAGAACATAAATTGTTGTCATAAAAAACCTCTCTTAAAATGATTATTTAAAAGCTCTGTCACCATATTTTTGTATGCGATTAAACTCGGTAGCAGCGCCTTTCTGATAATTATCAGTGTTGTAATGTAATCGAATAGCTCTATCGGCAAAGGTCTTTCCATCTTCGTTTGGGTTTTTACAAGGCTTATATCCACCATTCTTCACCCAACTAGGAGCATCACTTGCGGCTTCCTT
Organism: Psychrobacter sp. 5A.1; assembly: GCF_030407455.1. Classification (GTDB taxonomy): domain Bacteria; phylum Pseudomonadota; class Gammaproteobacteria; order Pseudomonadales; family Moraxellaceae; genus Psychrobacter. The sequence goes on along the minus strand of NZ_JASDDJ010000073.1, from coordinate 4,789 downwards.
ACCTGTTTTAGAAGTATCACGTACCTTGTATACAGAGCATTTTGGAAAAACCTTCGTATTAGGACCATTAGCTGCATTAGCAACAGGAACTAGTGAAGCACTTAGGAAAGTAGCCAAAATAGCAGAAACTATTATTTTCATATCGATCCTTCTAATAAGTAATTATTCTAATTTGAAAGCTAATAATTACCGATTAACGTCTACTCTTATATAACATTTAAGTAAGTATTGTTACCAAAATATTTTCTATATTATTTTTATAATATGCATACATATTAAGTACTCAGATACTAATATATTAAAATAATAGCTAATCTTTTGGGGAATAAAATTTTGTTTAAGCTATACTTAACAACGGACATTAGCCCATTATTAAAATAACCTTAATTACACCCAAAAAAATAAACGCCCCTATTACTTGACGTAGTAGGGGCGTTTATCGTTTAATGTTCGTTAATGGTTACAGAAGTTGGGGAACGACTGTAACGACCAAATAAGCATCCAAACTGCGTTATTTGACCAGCAATTAAGCCCATTAGGGCATATTTTAAGCCAAATCTAGGCTAAATTGCAATCAAATTACCTCTTTTAGCTACTATAAAACCCAGTTCTTACAAAACAAAACCGTGGTTTTACAATTTATTTGATCGTTACTTTCCACTAATCAACGCCTTGTAACTGTTCCCTAGCAATGGGTGGCAGGCATCAGTGACGACTGCATTGCGTGGGTGACAGTAAGCTCCTGACAGGGGGAACTAGACATATTGAGCAACGCAATGAGTGGTTATATTGTCTTTCGAAGCGGTACATTGGGTGTAAGCCCTTGCTAGCATTAGAGAGCGTATAGCGGTTAAGAGCGTGTCTAGGCGGTGCTATCAGCCGTAATCTTAACAGGGTCAGCTTGATACAGTGATGACCTCCTGATGAGTGTCCCAAGTCGTGCCGAGGGCATGATTAAGCATCGTCAAGGTAACAACACTAAAGGATTTGCAGTTTTTCAACTGCGAGTCCTTTAGGGTGAGTGTTCCCTGATTTCAGAACCCAGCCGAACCAAGAGCATGACAACAAGTGAGGCTTGGTCAAGTGTTATATAGCCCCCTAGGCTATATAACACAAGAGATTGAAGAAAAATTTACTTTAAATGACTAATAAAAAAAAAGAAAAAATCAAAAAAAACAGTCAATCAGCAGATTGACTGTCGAGATCGTTGATTAAAAACCTAATGTGACAAGAACATATTAGTCTAAACCCTTGAAAATAAAGGGCTACAGCTTAAAAATTAGCCAACTAAAACAAATTATATTTGAACGAAAACATCAAAAATATCTGTTTTACTTAGTATTCATCTGATGACCAGTAAATCGCTGATAGAGTGAATTGATCTGTCTCCGCATTTTTTATGTACGCCAAGCCTTTATTTTGAAGGTCTGCATGAAAGTCATTCATGGCATTCCCCCAAATTTCAGCATAGTCATTGGCCAGTTGGATCAATTCATCGCTAGTGAAGTTACCTTGATAGTCCACTTCACCAGCAGATTTATAAGATTCCATTCTATCGTCACGTTCGCTAATCCATTCTGGAATTCTTATTCTGTCGTTATGTCCATTGGTCGAAATAAAATAATCATAAGCCATGATTAAAACCTCTCTCAAAATCGCTTCTTAATTCTGTGGTAACGTCCTCTAGGCGGTCTAAATCTGTTTTGCGTGTGATGTTGCCTTCAATCCATTTGAGTAGCTGTTCTGCGATCTGTGGGTCTTCCTTAGCGAGTGATAACATCATGCCACCAATGATGACTTTTTGACCTGTCTCTAATTTTCTTTGTTTCGTTTTTAGTCGGTTCAGCTCGTCTTGTTTACGGGCGATCTTCTGTTCTATCGTTGGCATAATCTTACCTAAATATATCAATGTTTATGTTAGTATAACAGTGAATTGGAGTGCTTTCACTTATCTGTCTTTTTAGATAAGTGCGCATTTACGACTTGTCAAAACTCTTACACTTCGTTTCATGGTTTTGACAAGTCGTAAATGCGTCCTGCGGAGCAAAAGCAAAAACAGCTAAAGACAAAAAATAAGGAATAACAATAATGAGTCTATTTGAAGCATCAAGTTTTGACAAGTACAAGGAGCTTGCAACCAGTGAACCGATCACGGTTGATCTAACCGCAGACCAACAAGCGGTCATATTAAAGACGCATGACTACGGTTTAAATGCCCTCACCGAGATTGAAGAACGGCTGTTATTAGGCATTATGTTCACTCTAAAAAATGAGATACATCCCTAATGGCAATCTATCACGCCACCACCAAGCCGATCAGTCGTAGCAGTGGCAGAAGTGCCACGGCATCGGCTGCTTATCGTGCTGGTACTGAAATCAAGGACGAGCGAACAGGGCTTACCCATGATTATAGTAAGCGTGGTGGCGTACTTCTTGCCACTGTTTTTGATAAAGACGATAACGAAATTGATAGAAGCGAGCTGTGGAATTTAGCGGAACAAGCCGAGAAGCGAAAAGATGCTAGAACGGCTAGAGAGTGGATAGTTGCCATTCCTAGTGAATTGATGCCCGAGTACCCAGAACAATTAAGCGATGATGAAAGACGAAGTACTGAGTTACTGACTGATTACCAATTACGAAAAGAGTTTGCGGAGCATAACGCAAAAGATTTTTCAGGAACTCAAACCGCTTTAGATTTTGGAAAAATGTTATCTAAAAAATATGGCGTTGCGGTTGACGTAGCCATTCATGCTCCCGATGAAGAAGGCAGTAATAAAAATTATCATGCTCACATTATGACCACGACAAGAGAAGTCAGCTTGTCAGCTGATGGTCAAGTTGAGTTTGGCGACAAAGCGACCATCGAGCTATCAAATACTAAACGTAAGACGCTAGGGCTAGGCGCAACAAGCATCGAGATAAAAGAGCTTAGGGCAGAATGGGCGAAGATAGCCAACCAAGCCCTAGAGCATAACGGCTTTAATGAACGCATCGACCACCGCAGCTATGCCGAACGTGGCATCGAGCAGCTACCTACGCAAAAACTAGGGTGGAAAGCGTCAGCAATGGAGCGCAGAGGACTGGAAACAGACAGGGGCGACATTAACCGAGCTATCAACGCCGGTAATCTAAAAATAAAGGGTTTAGCGCTAGAAATTCGCATCGATACCAACAAGAGGGAAGAACAAAAACAAGCCTTAGAGTTTCAGCAAGGCATGGACGCACTCAGAGCCAAGCAACAAGCAGCCAAAGCCTTACAAGCTACCAACACCCCACCGCCACCGCCAAAGCCGCAAATAGAGCCAAATACAGCCCAAGAGATAGACCGTAAGCGCCAACTGCTACAGGATTTTGACAAGGGGATAACTGGCAAGGCTGAAGAGATGCACAAGCATGAGCTGAAGGAGCTAAGGGAGAAAGCTAAGCCAATGCTGCAAGAAATTAATAAATTAAGAGATAATAAACCCCTGAATCCCTTTAAAACAAAAGCATGGCAGCAGGATTTGGATAAGAATTTAGAGCAATATAACAAGCTCAAAACAGCACATGACACCAAACAGGAAAAAGGAATTACCCCAGAGTATAAAGAAATAGCTAGATCGCTTTACTACAAAGCTTTCCCTGATAAATATAACCAGTTACGCGACATACAAAAAGACGTTAACTCATACGACCAACAGCAAGAACAGCAAGAGCTACAGCAACGGCAAGCCGAGTTAGCACAAAGACGGCAAGATAGAGAGGTGAAGCAAGCCGATAGGGGCAATGATAGGGATATTGATTACTAACACAGGACACACGACTATGAGCGAGAAAAACGAGCCAAGCAAATTGACGCAGGACTGGATAGACCAATCGGCACTGAACGCCATTCAAATGAGCGAGGACGAGGACTTCAGACAGCTAGTAGCGTCAAGAGCAACCAACTGGGGCAAGGGCATACAAAAGCGAGTGGAGCAGAAAATAAGACGCTCACAAGCGCCACACTTAGAAATCAAGTAACTAAGAGAGGTTCAAAATGTCTATTTCAGACTCTATCAAAAACGTCCAAGAATATGGTAACGACCCTAAAAACGGCTACATGGACGATGCTTTTTTAGATATTGTTAAGCAGAGACAGCGACTAGGTAAGGCTTTGACCCAAGAAGAACAAGCGTTTTTAGACAATCACAAAAACCACGAGGATGACCAACTATGACGGATTGACGGTTGGGCTAACGCCCTGCGGTTGTTGGATCAGAAGTTAGCCAGGACAGGCAAAAAAGACTGCCTGATCTTGGCTAACTTCTGACCTGAAATTATTGCTAATATGAGCTCTTTTAACATGACAAAGATTGTCATTATTCCTATAGAGTGATTATGTTTGATGAGTGTATCAGCAAGCGTTTAATCTAAATTGATCCTAGTCTGTCCAGCTCAAACATTTATCTCCGTTTCTAATGAGATAAGCTTTAATTTGAAAATTATAATATTTAGCGTATAAATCCGCTGAAGTATTGAATTG
>NZ_JASDDJ010000073.1:0-187 GCF_030407455.1 Psychrobacter sp. 5A.1 | reverse complement strand
AACGCACCCTCGCTTTATTTCGGGAGTGTAGGGACCACCACTGTAAGTGGCATAAACGTGTAAATCACCCTTCGAAATTGCTTTCAGAGCATCAGCTGTAGGATCCGCACTGTATAGTCAATCCACAATAAAACTAGTACAACCCATATCATAGAACAGTTTAGGTAAATTATTCTCCATCCAGCCT
>NZ_JASDDJ010000072.1 GCF_030407455.1 Psychrobacter sp. 5A.1 | reverse complement strand
AACTACAAATTTATTAATAAATAGTGAAGGAAAGGATAAAGTACCTAGTTCTTTTCGTTTAAATACGATCAATAATGTAAATGATCCAAGTGAGGGAAAGTTACTTGAGAGTTATCTTAATCATGGTCAGGAGCAAAATTTCTATTCACCAGACTTTGATGAAGATTTTAATACATTTATTAGTTGCTTCACGTTTAATCACGATAGCCTAAACCAATTTAGATTATATGGAAAAAAGGATAATTTAGAAGCATCTGGTATCAGTCTTGTGTTTAGAAGAGAGTTTTTTCAACCTAAAAGTTTTTTTGATGGGGTTTCTTTTTTATCTACTTTAGAAAAAACAGGTAGTAAAAATACACAATCTAGTACAGCTCATAGTATTGATATTAAAAGCAGTGACAAAAAAATCAATCCTAATGATAAGCTAGAGAAAAAACCAATCATGCGTTGTATATATGTTGAGCCAATGTCAGGCTACATACAAATAGCGCAGCGAAATAAATTGACTTTTTATCGAGAATTTAAATCTAGTATAGAGGCTGAAAAAAGATGGCAGCAATACAAGGTAGATATTGAAAGTAAAACTATTAGTATTGATAGATCTTTGAATATATTAAAAGATATCTATAATGATATTAAGGAAAATAATGTTAAAGATTTCAAAAAACATAAAGATTTAATTGAAGAGATAATTTTACCTTTAAAGTATCTCATTAAGCATTCTGCTTTTCAAGAAGAGCAGGAATGTCGAATGATATACATAACCTCGCTTAAAGATCCTAAAGTTAAAATTGATTTTGGAAGGTTTCTATACGTTGAATATGAAGCAGATGTAAAGTCAAATCTTGATAAAATTTATATTGCTCCTGCTGCCACACAATACCAACCTTACTTAGCAAAATTACTTTGCGATACAAATGTAAAGATTGAGCTATCAAAAAACCCATATCGTCAGACTTAATCTTCTCTAGCATTTATAGGGTGCGCGAGGCGCACCCTATAAATCTCTACTCCACCATCTCACTATGCGCCTTCACATCACCTTTCTGACCATCTGGCACAATCACGATAGGTAGTATAGTACCAGTCCTTTAGCGAAGTCATCAGACAGCACATAATCATAGCGACTGGCAACGATATCAGGCGTGGTATGAATAATGGGTATATCAGTTAGATTAAATATTCTGGGCTTATTGATATTGATTCGAATATTTTTATTTTGTACCCAATTTATATCTAAGAAATGTCGTGTTATTCAATTATAACTTTTTTTATCGCTTGTGAGAGCGTACTGTCAAACTAGGATAGTTGAGAATAAGTGTTAGTATAAGCGTAAATATTACTATAGAAAAATACTCATGAAAAATAATACCGAAACCAGTAAGTTTTTAAGCTATATTTTGCGACATGAGCCTGACTCCATAGGTCTGGTACTTAACAGTGACGGATGGGCTGATATCAATGAGCTGATTCAATTAGCCAATACATCAGGCAATAATATTACGTTAGAGCAAATTCATTCTATCGTAGAAAGTGATAAGAAAGGCCGTTTTTCAATTTCTAAAGATGATCAGTATATAAGAGCTGTGCAGGGTCACTCTTTAAAGACGGTAGACTTGAATCTGAAAGAAACAACGCCTCCTGCAAACTTACTTCATGGTACGGCTCAACGTTTTATAGAAAGTATCAATAATGAAGGGCTCATATCTCAAAAAAGGCAATATGTCCATTTGACGGAAGATTATGATACCGCAATAAAAACAGGCATGCGCTATGGCAAGCCTGTTGTATTAAGTATTGATAGCCGTAAAATGCAAAAAGAGGGCTATAAGTTTTATCAAGCGGAGAATGATGTTTGGCTTACTTCGACAGTGCCACCAGCGTATATCGCTATCCATAAATAGTATGAATAGTAATCTCCTGATAAACAAGAATGCTGAGAGTGAGAGACTCAGTGTAGTAAGTGCTTTTGCGCCCTAATCTATCTTTATTCAGGTCTGAGACTCTGCCTAAGTCATGTAAGTCACGCTGTGGAGTCCGTGACAGTTTGTAATAAACCTCCCACAAGAAATACGCTGATTAGTTAGCATAAATTTTTAGGTAATTAGAGCAATGCAAAAGATAGCTTTTTTGATAAAAAAATTGGGCAATATGATGAAAAACCTGCTGCTTTATGCTGGAAGTATCATCACAATAGTTATGACTTGTGCTTTCTTATATACTGCTTTTGCCTTTACGTATTATCCTAAAAAAATGCAGAATTTTTGTGATTCCATTAACAAAGGTGATTTAATACAACATATCAAACAACAAGCTGACGACAATAATTTTGAATATTCAGAAAACATTCAATCCAAAATCTTGATATACGATACTAAAACCATGGGGAAGTCGACCTGTTTTGTTAATTATGAAGAGAATGGACAAGTATCTGATACATCATATATGAATGATTAGTATCAATTTTAATCTCTACTCCGCCATCTCACCATGCCCTTTCACATCACCTTTTTTACCATCTGGTTTAATTTCAATCGGCAATATCAGTCCTTTTGCAAAGTCATCAGACAGCACATAGTCATAGCGACTGGCAGCGACATCGGGCGTGGTATGAATGACAAGCGTCATGTCTTTGCTATCGGTTAGCTCATGCGAGACATAGGTCTCACTCAGCTGATCCAAGGCTTTTGATAGTGCCTCATTACTTGCCATGCTCACCGTCAGATTATGCTGCGCCGTAGTCTTATCCACTTTAAAGTAATCCGCATAGTCCTGTACATTTTGACTATCGAGCGCAAACGGATACGGATAATTGGTGATATCAGCAGGTGCTTCACCGCTCGCGACTAGAGACCAGTCGACAGTATTCTCCGCTACTTCTGAACTTTCTGCGGTCGTGACAGTAGCTTCAGAGGTTTGGTCAGGCGTCTCAGCACTGTTGCCACAACCTGTTAACGCCCACACACTGGCCGTCGTAATTATCAATGTACTCATTAAGCGCTTAACCATCGACGTATCCTCTTGATTGATCATCATCGTATTGTATATATGCGCTATTTTGACAGCTTTCGTTATGGTTCTCTAGAGAAATGCGGTAAACAAACGATTGTTATACCAACACCCATAAGATAGGTAGGTTATATAAATAGGCAGATTGTATAAAAATGCGCACAAAAAAAGAGCCACCTTATGATGACTGTTTAATGTGTACTAGGGCGTGTCCTCATTTTAAAAATGGTCATAAAAATGAGATAAATTGCAGTCAAACAAGGAAAATAGTGCAGATAATATCGAGATATTAGTCAGCTATTTGACACCGTTTGGCAAGATTTAGCCATTTTTAACCCATTTAGATAACTATCGATTGAATTGAGAACACGCCCTAGCGCTTTCTGCTTATGATTATTTTACTAGATTTGGCAGCTGACGTTATATTCTGTACCATCTGCCCATTTGATAGCGAAGATGCCTTTGTCTTCTTTCATGTGCCATGCATAGATGACTTCTGGGTTTGAGTCATTCACATAGCTTGCGACATCGCCTTTTGCTTCGCCGTTTAGGATGATTGGCTGCTCTGCCCATTTCACTTTTGGTAGGGTAGCATTGAGCATCACTTGTTCTTTATTGATAGATTGCTTTGCCATGATTTTGCTGTCATCGGTACAGGTGTACGGTGCTGGCGCCATACGATCATAGGCAGCAGTTACTTTTTCTGGAACTGGCGTATCAGTGGCATCTGGGGTAGTCGGTGCGGTAGTTGCACAAGCGCTCAATAGAGCAAGGACTGGTAGGGTGGTTGCAATTTTAGTTATTGTTTTCATGGGGTTCTCCAAAAGTATTACTGGTGTCATCTGATTGTTTTTAATGATGCGTTTAGCCTATGAGGGTTATAGTAGCGAAAACTGACCATGGCAATGTTAGAAATTGTTTGTTACCTGTTAGCTTCGTTACCCAACCGCTGTCTAATGTAACTTATCATCTGAAGCACGGTGAAAAGTAAGAGGGGCTGATCTTGAAATCTACGACTATAGTCAATCCTGTATAAATTGGCACATAAAAAAGCGCCTATCAACAAGTGGTTGATAGACGCTTTTTTGTTTTACTTAACATGCTCTGAATTGAGCATGCCTTTCTATATCATCAACGCTACTTGGTTTTGCGCGGTGGCAGACCCGTATGCTGAGTTTGGAAGTTACCTTTACTAACGCGCTTTTTGGTATTTTTGCTGACGACATTTTTGCTCGCAGCACCTTTAGCTGATGCGCTATGGTTTGACGAGTTGTTGCTGCGTTTCACTGAATCATTGCCAAGGCGACTGTTCTTTTTGCGCGCTGACTGATAGCTGTCTTGCGCGGCATCACGCCCTTCTAGATGGGCATTGAATGGTGGAATCAAGCAACCACGATTTTTACCAATCAAGTCACTACGGCCCATATCCTGTAGAGCTTTACGCAATAATACCCAGTTTTTTGGATCATGATAGCGCAAGAATGCTTTGTGCAATGTGCGCTGTTTACCAGATTTGACGATATCCATGTCACCTTCACTACGACTGACCTTATGTAGCGGATCTTTATGCGTGTGATACATGGTGGTCGCGGTCGCCATTGGGCTTGGGTAAAAGGCCTGTACTTGGTCAGCGCGATAGCCATGACTTTTGAGCCAAAGGGCAAGGTTCATCATATCTTCATCTTTGGTACCCGGATGGGCAGCGATGAAGTAAGGAATCAGATATTGCTCTTTGCCTGCTTCTTGGCTGTACTGCTCAAACATGGCTTTAAATTTATCATAGCTGCCCATGCCAGGCTTCATCATCTTCGATAGCACGCCTTCTTCAGAATGCTCAGGCGCAATCTTTAGATAACCACCGACGTGATGGCTGACCAATTCTTTGACGTATTCAGGGTCTTTCACTGCCAAGTCATAACGCAAGCCTGAGGCAATCAGGATTTTTTTCACGCCTTTGATATCACGCGCTTTGCGATATAGCTTGGTCAAATTACTGTGATCGGTGATTAGGTTTTCACAAACATCAGGATAGACACAAGACGGCTTACGGCAGTTCTTCTCAATCGTTTCATCTTTACAGCTAAGACGATACATGTTGGCAGTCGGGCCACCAAGGTCAGATATCACACCCGTAAAGTTGGGTGCAGTATCACGAATCGCTTCTACTTCGCGCAAGATAGAATCTTCTGAACGGCTCTGAATGATACGACCTTCGTGCTCAGTGATCGAGCAGAATGTACAACCACCAAAACAACCGCGCATGATATTGACTGAAAACTTGATCATGTCATAAGCAGGGATGCGCGCATCGCCGTAGCTTGGATGTGGTAGACGTGCATACGGCAAGTCAAACACGTAATCCATCTCTTCTGTTGAGAGTGGAATCGGTGGTGGATTGAGCCAAACATCGATAGAAGTATAAGAGTTACCAGCACCGCTACTATGACGCTGTACGAGCGCACGGGCGTTACCTGGATTGGTCTCCAGATGCAATATACGGCTAGCATGTGCATAAAGCACTGGGTCAGATTTGACATGCTCATAGTCAGGCAGACGAATGACAGTCTTTTCACGTGGTGGCATTTTTATCTTGTGCTTACGTGCGGTCATCGGCTTATCAAAGCCGCGCATTTGCACCACTTGCGTCTCTTCGTCCACTTGTTCAGCGTTGATGATTTTATTGGCGACAGGTTCTGCGACAAAGCCCTGATATTGTGAAGAGTACTGCGATGACATGGAGGACATGGCTTGCCCAACAGGCGAGTCAGATGGTTTATCTTGCTCGATTGAGCATTGATCAACGTCTTCGGTCATGACATATGGGTTGATGATTGGATCGACACGCCCGACCGTATCGACATCGTTACTGGCAACTTCGGTCATACCATCTTGCCAATGGCGGCGTGTTGGCGTCAATAGATATGACGTACCACGCAGCTTGCTCATTTGCTCAAAGCTATAGCCTTTAGACAGACCATGTACCACATCGACGATGGCACGCTCAGCATTACCATATAGTAAGACATCAGCACGAGCATCCAGCAAGATACTACGACGGACTTTGTCTGACCAATAGTCATAATGAGCAATACGGCGCAAGCTACCTTCGATGCCGCCCAAGATAATAGGCACATCAGGATAAGCTTCACGGCAGCGCTGGCTATAGACGATAGCGGCGCGGTCAGGGCGTTTGTTTGCCACGTTGCCAGGAGAGTAGGCATCATCACTACGGGTTTTACGATCCGCCGTATAGCGGTTGATCATGCTGTCCATGTTGCCAGCGGTCACGCCATAAGCATAGACAGGCTTGCCCAGTTCCATAAAGGCGTCTTTGCTCTTCCAATCTGGCTGAGCAATGATACCAACACGAAAGCCTTGTGACTCTAGTAAGCGACCGATGATGGCCATACCAAAGCTTGGATGATCGACATAAGCGTCGCCTGAGATGATGATGACATCACAAGCATCCCAGCCCAAATCGTCCATCTCTTTGCGGCTCATCGGCAGATAAGGCGCCGGCTCGTAGCAGCTCGCCCAGTGTTTGTCATAATCATAAAGTGGCTTAGTGCCTTGTTTAAAGGCAGTGCGGGCGATGGTATCGGCAGACATGAGCGGACCTGTTAATTAGAAAAATGGCACTAAAAAAAGCCGTTATTTATTAAAAATATTAACGGCTTATTTAAAAGTGCTCATTTTAACATGAATTGCACTCATGATGCGACTCATTATGAGTTAGGTGGTTTAGGATAAGTTATTGATAGTGTGGAATAATCTAATGATATAAGATGAGTCAAAGAAGAAGATTTTTAGCGTAGGTATAAGGTGGGTTCCAATCACCAATAGTTAGATCCTGAATTCACTTAATCGATGAAAAATCGCGAGTATTACAAAGGCAAGTGGAACTATTCACTGTCTATACAGCGCTGCTCATTAATTTATATATATCGGCGTGTGAGTAGTATCATATAACGGCTCAATGGGTAGTAAATATGGACTTTTCAGGCGTAAATATATAATCATCAGTCATCTCTCCATCCACTATTTCACCAGTACCTCTTTCTCCTGACATGTTCGAATGCCAAAAATAAACGCTACCGTTTTTCATAATTACGGCTGATACGTAACGACTATAATATAATTGTACGGGATCAACATTCTTTTTAATCAAACGAGGTTTTCTAAACTGTGTGGTGTTAGACTCGTAGTCACTTTTAGTTTTAGTCGTATTTAGGTAGCTACCCCATACATATAAGTTCCCATTTTCAGTGACTGCTTGATTCTCATCAATGTTAATAACCTTATGAAGTAGTTCATGTTTCACTGGCAATAAAGCTTCATCGACCAAACCGTTAGATACGTTCTCTTCAGTAAATTCATTATTAAGATCAATATAGAGACCTTTTAAGGTTGTTTCTTTCATGGTTAAGTTTTTCTGCTTACCCCATATCCAAACACTTCCATCCTCTAGCAATGCCATAGGTGGCCTAACGGATGCAACAAAGTCCACGACTTTTTCTGGTAATACGACTTTATTAGCCATACGAAAGTCGCTATTGGCGAGTTTTGGAGCATTTGCTATTCTACCTAATCTGTATGTTGAGACACCAGTAGAATATAACTCACCATCTCTATTAAGAGCTAATAGCAGCTTACCACTTATTTCTATACGAATAATATCCGTTAAATTAGGAACTTTGGTGGGCGTTTCTAGAATCTCTTGGGTCAAGTCACCATTAACCCAGCCAGCAGTGTTATTGCCCATCATATAAACATCACCCTGTTGGGTTAGAAATACCAAATTGTCATCGTCAATGGCAATGTCCACAACATTATTTATTCCTTTAATCTGGCGCAGATCTCTAATAGTAGACGAGTCATCATCAGGGTCTACTATTATATCGGTACTTCCTACTCGCCCCCATGCCCATACTGTACCATCTGCTTTGAGCAGTGCAAAAACACCTAAACCTTCTGTAACAACGGCAACAGCATCATCAATTCCTTCGACCTGATAAGGGACTGTATCATCTATCCGATTACTTTTATTTTCATCATTCCTAAGATAACCTTCATTGAAACCCCAAGTCCATAACGTCCCATCATCTTTGATAGCCGCTACAAAATGATTTACAGCAATGTGTTTAGGCTCATCAATTATCTCAAGAGTAGGGTTCAATGGCTCATCTATAACATCTATAATTGCAAATTGGCTTTTTGACATCGTATCAATGTATTCACAGGCTTTAAAAATCAACGGTAATAGCACTAGAATAAGCATGAAAACAGAAGTTGATATATATTTTAATTTGGAAGGTGACACAACAAAATCCAGTTTATGGTTAGGTATTAGTGAAGATGTGTCCTAGTAATATTGATAGGTTAAAAATATTAAAGGAGGCATTGTTATAACTATATCCTATTGTGCAAATCACAACATGAATCATAAATAGCCAAAGCACAAGTGACTAGCGATAAGTTATTGATAGCATGAGATAATCTATAAGTAAAAAGGTTTCTAAAAATTAGAAACCTTCTTGATTTAGACAGTCGCTAGGGCGTGTCCTCATTTTAAAAATGGTGATAAAAATGAGATAAATTGCCGTCAAACGAGGAAAATAGTGCAGATAATATCGAGATATTGACCAACTATTTGACGATGTTTGGCAAAATTTAGCTATTTTTAGCTATTTTTAGCTATTTTTAGCTATTTTTAGCTCATTTAGAGAACACTCGTTTGAATTGAGGACACGCCCTAGTATGAAGAGTTACTGTTCTAATAACTGTAATGGGAACGTCACCACATCAAAAGCAAGGGCAAAGGGCAATAAAACCAGTTTTTGCGCCGTATTTGCGCCATTACTAGATACGTGGTTCTGTGTGGTTTGTGAATAAAAACTGACCATATAAGGCTTGGTTAAAGGACGATAATTTGACTGAATTAAGCTTAAGTTACTGACTGGTGGATAGATGGCACCTTTGACAGGGACACTAAAACAAAAACGCTGGGCATTGATGCGCTGATCACTGGCAGAGGTACATTCTTTGCCATTATTTTGCAAAAATAATTGGTAATCTGAACGCTTAAATTCATCCTTTAACTTGGCATAAGAAAGCTTCATTTCTCCCTGAAAATAACCATCGTTATTGGGCACATAAAAGCTCATATCATTATTAACTTGAATGTTTTTGGGCGTCAAGCTGCCTAACAAGCTGACCATCTCTGTCCCGCCTTGGGTCAGTACATAGCTGTTTTTTTCACCGACGATTACCATGGTTGCATTCGGCATTTTTGGCAATGCCTGTGCAGGGCGACCAAAAGCGACAATTTGATCTTCCGATAGTACATTCTTCGTCGTGCTCGTGCGAGTATAGTTATCATTGTCTAATAATGAGCTGGTGGCACAGCCTGAGGTCGCTAACAAGGCTGCCAGTGAGATACCCATAATGACTGTTTTTGAGTTGAATCTGGTTGGTAATGCAGAAGTACGTTGATGACTATAGATACGGTTGGTGTTTTTTAGCGTATCAGAAGATGTACCTTTAGGTTGCGTCATGCTCTGGTTCCTTGTCTATCGTTGATTGACTATTGAGTCTTTGTTTAAGGTGTGTTTATTATCCAAACTTTCGTTGGTATATTACATGGTTTGAGCATGGCTTATCTACTCATGATTGGCTTAATAATGGGTTTATTCATCGGCTAAGCAATAAACAAGCCGTATGTATTAAGACGGCTAGGGCGTATCCTCATTCTAGAAATGGTGATAAAAATGCGATAAATTGCCGTAAAACGAGGAAAATAGCCCAGTTAAAAGACAGTCGATTGAATTAAGGATATGTCCTAATCGAGCAAAATCTTTGTCCCGCTTTTGGTAAAATTCATGACAAACTGACTCTTAAAATTGCGTACATTATTCTCATAGGTAAGCAATCCTGTAGTAAAACGATGATAGTCGATCATATTTTTGGCATTGATCATCAACATAAAATCCGCATCTCCCGATACTTCATAGCAGCTCATCACTTGTGGCTGCGTATGCATTAGACGCTCAAACCGATGCTGCATCGACGTATTGGAGCGTGCCATTTCTATCATCACCACGGCGGTAAGTCCGTAGCCAACCTTGTTAGGATCGACAATAGCGACCTGCTTGGTAATCACGCCGTTATTTATCAATGCTTGGATGCGCCGCTGAGCCGTGGCAATAGAAACATGTGTTTTTTCTGCCACTGTCTTTAATGGCAAGGTCGCATCGTCCTGTAGTAAATTTAAAATTGCTTTGTCTATATCATCTAACCCTTGATTCATTGTTTCCCTGCCTCTAGAAGCTATGCTTATTGGTTTTCTTATCACTATATATAGAAATATAAGAAATTATTGATATTTAGGTATCTAGAAAGATAAATTTATTTATAAATGGCTTTATATAGAAATAATATCTCATCGTTGCTCCGTAAAATAGACGCTATTCATCAAAGTCTAACAATCAAAGCTTAGCCATAATAAATAAAAGCTAATAGCTGGTTGTCTAATGTTCAACAAACCCTAAACTTACGGTGCGTTTATGTCTATTCCCATGCTTTCTACTGTCTTCGCAAATACACTAGCAGCGACTGTCTCACGTCTGCCTTTGCCTGCGATTTGGACAGCGGGCAACGCACAACAGCGCACAGTCATATTAGGGGTTTCTTTTGCCATATTATCCAATGTCTTATTTGGTGTGCTTTATGCGTACAGCAGTTTTTTAGCGCCATTGTCAGGGACCCAGGTATTTATTTGGCGTATGCTCGCGATGTGGGTTGTACTGCTTGGATATTTACTTATCAGTGGCCGCTTGGGATTGCATATTGAACCGTTAAGAGTTCTAAAAGGCACTAAGCAATGGGCTTGGTTGCTATTGCCCACGCCGATATTTCTCAGCCAGTTTTGGCTATTTATGTGGGCACCAGTCAATGGGCAAGGCGTCCAAACAGCAATGGGTTATTTTCTATTTCCATTGATGATGGTGGTATTTGGCTGTATCTTATTTGGCGAAAAGTTAAGCCGATTACAGTGGTTAGCAGTAGGCTTTGCAGCATTAGGAGTGGGTAGCGAGATTGTACGTACGCAGAGTATATCGTGGGCGACGCTATGGGTTTGCGGGACTTATCCTGTGTATTACATTTTGCGCCGGTTGCAGGGAATCGGGGCGGTGACTGGATTATTGGTTGATTTGACGATATGTGCGCCCTTTGCTTTGGGCTACTTATTTTTCTTTGCCCCGAGTAGCTTGGCGTTGGTGAGTGGCTCTGCGTTTTTTATCATGATGATCGCTGGGCTGGGTGTGTTAAGCGTGTGGGCGATGAAAACCAACGTTGATGCCAGTCAAATGCTACCTGTCAATGTTTATGGCATGATGAGTTATTTGGAGCCTGCGCTATTGTTTGTCTTAGCGATCACCGTGTTAGGAAACCCATTTGAGTCAGCGATGATTTATAGCTACGGTTTGATTTGGGTCGGCATTGCCTGCTTGATTGCTCATGGCATTCGTCAATTACGCCAAGCTCGTAGAAATATACAATCTTTGGCAAAAGAGCCGATCTCGTAAGAAAGCGAGTCATTTGCTAACTAAATTAAGGACAAATAAAAGATAAATAAAAATGGACGATTCAACATAATGCTGAATCGTCCATTTTTGTATTAGATCAAACTGGCTTCGTTTAAGAGAGCTATCGTCAATTCAATGTAGAGGTGCTACAAGGCAACTGAGCGCAGATGTATATAACATACTTCAAACGATGTTAACGCTGTAACACCTCTATAGTGGATTTGACTGTATTAATCTAAATGTTGTTTAAAACCACGCTGCTTATCACGTTCCCAATCGCGATCTTTTAATGTTTTACGTTTGTCATGCTGTTTTTTACCCAAAGCAAGGCCAATTTGGCATTTCACCAGTGAGTTTTTCCAGTAGCAAGACAACGGCACGCACGCATAGCCTTTTTGGTTGATTGCCCCAGATAGTTTTTCGATTTCACGGCGATTAAGGAGCAGCTTACGCGTACGGATACTATCGGGACTGACGTGCGTTGAGCTCGACAGTAGTGGCTGAATGTGTGAGCCAAATAAGAAAGCTTCGTTATTGCGAAATATCACATACGCTTCGGTAATGGTCATCTTACCAGCACGGATGGCTTTGACTTCCCACCCTTGTAGAGCAAGACCCGCCTCAAACGATTCCTCAATAAAGTATTCATGGCGCGCCTTTTTATTGGCGCAAATCTGATTCTCAGGTTTTTTTGATTTCTTTGACATGGTTTCCTCGTAAGGATTTCTAAGAACAACATCGTGTCCTCACCTATAATTCCTCATCCCAACCCATTTATTTAGGGTGTCTTGTACTGAAAATATAAGAGGGATGAGTCGAACCAACCATTGTAGCAAAGCCTCTGGTAAAAATGTAAGTCAGCTGTTAGGACAAATGTAGCAGATAAGTATTAAGTTTGAGCAAAATTTGCTAGCATATAGCCTACTATTACCGACCATATTAGCCAAGCTATGAGCCAATCTACTTCTCCTAATTCCTCAAAGCTCCACACCAGAATCCTATATCCTGGTACCTTTGATCCTATTACTAATGGCCATGTGGACTTGGTCACACGCGCCACCAAGCTATTTGATGAAGTCGTTATTGCGGTTGCCTCAGGACATCACAAAAAGCCTTTGTTTAATTTTGAAGAACGCGTCACCTTAGTCGAGACGGTATTTTCCGATTTACCGCAAGTATCAGTCGTTGGCTTTGAAGGTTTGCTCGTTGATTTTATGCGTGAAAAAAACGCCACGGCAGTATTGCGCGGCTTGCGAGCGATGTCAGATTTTGAGTACGAGTTTCAGCTGGCCAATATGAATCGTGAGCTGGATGAAAACTTTGAAGCAGTATTTTTGACCCCATCTCAGAATTATTCATTTATCTCATCTACGATGATTCGTGAAATTGCCAAACTTGGCGGGGATGTGAATAAGTTTGTCCCACCTTGTGTTTCGCAAGCTTTTGCTGAAAAATTGACTCTGAAATAATAGATTCAAGCACAGGCATTGAATAAACAATATACGTGCTGATAGCCACTTATCATAGTAGGGCGGTCAGCTACGCGTGCTATAAGTAAAATATAAGGAGCAGTTTATGGCGTTATTAATTACTGATGAATGCATCAATTGCGATGTGTGCGAGCCTGCCTGCCCAAATGAAGCCATCTCAGAAGGGGATGATATTTATGTCATCGACCCTGACTTATGCACCGAGTGCGTCGGGCATTTTGATGAGCCGCAGTGTGTGGTTATTTGTCCCGTTGACTGCATCCCTCATGATCCCAATCATGTCGAGACAGAAAGCGATTTGTTGTCTAAATACAAACGCATTACGGGTCAATAAGTAGCTCATACGCTATTGATAATATTTGGGTTCGAAGCGCTTTAGGAACAATGTAATGACGATAAATGCAAACCAGATAACGAGCGATTTTGACCAGCAACACCTCTGGCACCCATATGCCAGCCTGCCACCTACTTATCCAAATATCGTTATTGATCGTGCCGAAGGTATTTATATCATTACCGAAGACGGTACGCGCCTTATCGATGGCATGTCGTCATGGTGGGCGAGCGTTCATGGCTATAATCATCCCAAACTGAACGCCGCTATTATCGAGCAATTGGGTAAAATGGCGCATGTGATGTTCGGTGGGTTAACCCATCAGCCAGCGATAGATTTGGGCAAAAAATTACTGTCTATTGTACCTGCTGGACTTGATGCAATTTTCTATGCGGACAGTGGCAGTATCGCGGTAGAAGTGGCCCTAAAAATGGCGTTACAATATCAAGTAGCTGCCAAGCGCCCAAACAAGCAGCAGTTTGCATCAACCCATTCAGGGTATTACGGAGATACGTGGCATGCCATGAGTGTTTGTGATCCTATTAACGGCATGCATAGCCTATATGGCAAGCAATTACCAACGCAGCATTTTGTCGCAGCACCACCGTTGGGATTTGAGCGGGCTTTAACAGAATCTGATCGCGTTGCCCTTACAGCATTTTTTGATGAGCACAGCGATAAGCTGGCAGGTTTTATTATTGAGCCGATTATTCAGGGCGCAGGTGGTATGCGTTTTTACAGTCCTGAGTATTTGCAACTGCTGCGTCAACTGTGCGATGCGCACGATGTGCTATTGATTGCGGATGAAATCGCCACGGGTTTTGGTCGTAGTGGTAAGTTGTTTGCATGTAAGCATGCTGATATCAGCCCTGATATCATGACGATTGGCAAGGCGCTGACGGGTGGCTATATGACCTTTGCCGCAACGTTATGTACCCGAAAAATTGCCGATACCATTCATAATAGCGACTATCCCGCACTGATGCATGGCCCTACATTTATGGGCAACCCACTTGCTTGTTCGGTTGCTTGTGCCTCTATTGATTTGATTATGTCTTATGATATTGAAGCGCGTACTGCAAACATGCAGCGCACGATGGAGCAGCAGCTAGCACCCGCCGCATTATTAGAAGGCGTTGCAGAAGTACGTTGTTTGGGTGCAGTCGCCGTCATTGAGTTACATGACGCTGTTGATATGCCTATTTTTCAGTCCTTATTGATTGAGAACGGTATCTGGGTCAGACCATTTGGAAGATTGGTGTATATCATGCCGCCTTATGTCATTATCTATACTGAACTTGTGACCTTATGCCAATCGTTACTACATGTAGTGACAATTTATCTGACGCAAGCATCAAACTCAGCTTTGAATAGTGATGTTTAGCAAAAACTCCCTGCATTATAGGCCAGTCAATTTCTTGTATAAGGTGTGCTATGAGTGTTTTATTTGTCTCAGGTATCGATACTGATATCGGTAAAACTTATGCCACTGGCATCATTGCCAAATCATTGATGCAGCAAGGCGTCAACGTCATCACTCAAAAGTTGGTGCAGACTGGTGTGACGATGAATGCCAATACTGGCGAGATGGGCATTGCTGACGATATCATGACGCATCGTCAATTAATGGATATTCCGCTACAGCCATGTGATCTTGATTTTACCACTTGCGCTCATCGCTATGAAAAGCCTGCATCACCGCACTTAGCCACTCGATTGTCAGGGGAAGTGCTAAATCCTGAACGGATTACTAATGCCACCAAACGATTGCAAGCTGAGTACGACTTGGTATTACTAGAAGGTGCTGGTGGATTGCTCGTACCAATAACGGAGCAGTTATTAATTTTAGATTATGTTGCCACTCAAGGTTATCCCATTATTTTGGTCACTTCTGGTCGTTTGGGCAGTATCAATCACACATTACTGAGTTTAGAAGCGATAAAAGCCCGTGGATTATCTGTACATAGCGTTATTTATAATCATATCCATGACGATGCTGACAATACGGATACCGAGATTGCAAATAGCACTGTGGATTTTTTACAAAATTATTTAGCTGCAAATTATCCTAAGGCTCATTGGATACAGATACCAGCTCTAAAAAACCAAATGTCTGTTAATACAGAGATGCTTAATACTGAAATGCTTAATGCCGAAACGCTGTCAGAAAATGATTATTTATCTTTGCCCGAAGGTTTTATTTGAGCTATTTGTACTGCTATAGTAAGCTGACTTTAAAAATGTTATAAAATAAATCAACTAAATGATTATCACTATAAACGACAATGACTTACTCCCTAGATT
>NZ_JASDDJ010000071.1 GCF_030407455.1 Psychrobacter sp. 5A.1 | reverse complement strand
ATGAATAGAAATAATATTGATTAATAGTACGATATTAATAGAAGCTACCGCTGGTCGGTGGCTTTTTTTATATTAAATTATTTTGCGTGTATGTGTTATTAAGACTGAATTGATATCAGAACACGCTTGTCATTGTCTAAATATTCAAGCCATTCATATAACCAGCCTTTATATTAAAGTACTGAGTAAATGGTTTGCAATATTTGGTCAAATCCCTACAATTAATAGTCCGTTTAAATCAGGAAGAATGCGTCTTATGACAACCCCTGCTGCTACCATCGATTTGTCGGCGCTACCGACCTTGTCTTCAGAGCTAAGCGAGCTGAATGAAGCTCAGCTTACTGAATTTACAAATGCTGCTGAATCTCTCATCCTACAAGTAACCGATGTGCGGGCGCTACAAGATTTGCGTGTGCAGTTGACAGGTAAAAAGAGCCCATTAACTGGCTGGTCAAAGCAGATGGGCAAACTCAGTGCTGATGACAAAAAAACCTATGGTGGCTGGTTGCATCAGGTGCGTAGCCGTATTCAGCAAGCATTGACTGATCAGCAACAACAGTTGGAAGTCGCCGCATTAAATGCCAAGCTAGAAAGCGAGAGCATTGACATTACTTTGCCTGCTCGCGGTGGTCAAAAAGGTCATTTGCATCCAGTCACGATGATTACTCAGCGTATGCAGCAGTATTTTATCCAAGCTGGCTTTAATGTGGCGACTGGCCCCGAAGTTGAGAGCGATTACTATAACTTTGAAGCATTAAATATCCCTTCGCATCATCCTGCGCGTGCGATGCATGATACCTTTTATTTTGATGCACACTATCTGTTGCGCACGCATACCAGCCCAGTACAGATTCGTACGATGGAAAAGAATGAGCCGCCGATTCGTATTATTTGTCCAGGCCGTGTTTATCGCAATGACTCGGACCAAACCCATTCGCCGATGTTTCATCAATTAGAAGGGCTGATGGTCACAGAGTCGAGCACTTTTGCTGAGCTAAAAGGGCTGATCAGTGAGTTCTTGGAAGCGTTTTTTGCCAAAGAGCTGACCGTTCGTTTCCGTCCGTCATTTTTCCCATTCACTGAGCCTTCTGCTGAAGTAGATATCTTAGACGATAATGGCAAATGGCTTGAAGTCATGGGCTGCGGTATGGTGCATCCACAAGTGCTGACCAACTGCGGTATTGACGCCGAAAAATACACAGGCTTTGCGTTTGGTATGGGTATAGAGCGCTTTGCAATGCTGTATTATGGTATCGATGATTTGCGCTTATTTTTCCAAAATGACGTGCGCTTCTTAAAGCAATTTGGCTAGCGTTTTCCTTGTTAATACAATGAGGTAATTTGCCAACCTTTACTCCAAAATATTTATTATAAAATTCTGATCTGAGATATTTATGAAAATTAGCGAACAGTGGCTACGTCAATGGGTGAATCCCACAAATACCAGCGAACAGTTGGCCGAACAGCTGACCATGGCAGGACTAGAGATTGATGATCGCTATGCGGTTGCCCGTGATTTTAGCGGTGTGGTTATCGGTGAAGTAATCAGTGTCGAGCAGCATCCAGATGCAGATAAATTACGAGTCACACAGGTAAATATCGGTGAAGCTGAGCCGTTACAAATCGTCTGCGGTGCGTCTAATGTGACAGTCGGTATGAAAGTGCCCGTTGCTACCGTCGGTGCCATATTACCGAGCGATGATGCGAAAGGTTTTAAAATTAAAAATAGCAAACTACGCGGTGTTGCCTCAAACGGTATGCTGTGCGGTGCTTCTGAAATTGACTTGGTCGATGATATAGATGGTTTGCTTGAACTGCCCGTTGATGCCCCGATTGGTACAGATATCCGTGCATACTTAGGCTTAGACAACCAAATATTAGACATCTCTATTACACCAAACCGTGGTGATTGCTTTAGTGTCCGTGGTATTGCGCGTGAAGTATCGGTCATTAACGACTTGCCTGTACAGATGCCAGAAATTTCTGACAATGTAGTGGTTGCTGATAATGGTGCAACGCCAGCGGTAACCGTTAATGCAGTTGAAGCATGTCCACGTTACTTATTACAATCGATTAGCAATATCGATCGTAGCATTGAGACACCAAAGTGGATGCAGGATGCGCTCGTTCAATCAGGACTACGTTCACATAACTTCTTGGTTGATGTGACCAACTATGTATTGATGGAGTTGGGTCAACCGCTACATGCTTTTGATGCAGACACGATCGTCGGTGATATCGTGGTACGTTTGGCACAGCCTGCTGAGACCATTACTTTGCTGAATGAGCAAACCATTACCCTAACGGGTGATGAGTTGGTGATTGCCGATGATAAAGGTGCATTGGCACTGGCTGGTATCATGGGTGGTCAGCGTAGTAGTATCACTGATGACACGACGAATATCGTGTTAGAAAGTGCCTTTTTTAATCAGCTAGCAATCGCTGCTCGTGCCCGTCGCTTTGGTTTACATACGGATGCGTCACAACGTTTTGAGCGTGGGGTTGATTTTGAATTACCAAAACTGGCATTGGCCCGTGCTTGTGATTTAATTACTAGCATCACTGGTGGTCAAGCTGGACAGATAGTGACAGCTGAAAACCTTGAGCATCTACCAGCACGTGCGCCGATTACATTGCCAATCGCTAAAGTACGTGATGTCATCGGTATTGATATTGATCCGTCAGAGATGGTGCGTACTTTAACCCAACTGGGTTTTGAAGTAGAGCAGCAGAGCGCCGCACTTATTTGCAAGCCACCTTCTTATCGTTTTGATATGAGTATCCGTGAGGATCTCATCGAAGAAATTGCGCGTATTTATGGCTATGACAATATTCCAAGCGTACTGCCACATTTGCAGGTAAGCATGGATTATGATGATACCGCAGACCTGACTCACGAGATGAAGCTAGCATTGGTCGATAATGGCTATATGGAAGCGATTAGCTTTAGCTTTAGCGATGCAAAACTAGAAGCATTGCTCGATGATGAGGCGCTCGGAGAAGTGTTGGCATTGGCAAATCCTATTTCTAGCGACTTAGCCGTTATGCGCCGTACCTTATTATCGAGTTTATTGCCTTGTGTACAATATAACCTTAACCGCCAGCAGCCACGCGTTCGTTTCTTTGAGACAGGCCTGAGCTTTGTTGGACAGAGTATTAGCGAATTAGTACAAACGCCAAGCATTGCGCTGGTGGCAGTTGGTGATGTATGGAGCGAGCAAGCTTATCAAAACCGTGCCTTAGACTTTTATGATCTCAAGCATGACATCGAACAGCTGCTACCAGCACAAATTGATAGTGCACGTATTCGTTATGAACGTAGCGAGCTAAGCTTCTTACATCCTGGGCAAAGTGCTAAATTGTATATCGATGATATATACGTGGGCTGGTTGGGTCAGCTACATCCAAATACGGCCAAGCAACTAGATTTGCCTGCGACCTGGGTTGCCCAATTATCACTTGCGCCGCTATTGACCCTCGCACGTGAGCAGCATGCCATCACGACACCGAGTAAGTTCCCACAGGTACGCCGTGATATTGCTATTTTAGTGGACAGTGATATTAGCTTACAGACTCTAGAGTCGACCGTACGAGCTGCGGCAGGCGAGTTGTTGATTGATTTGTGGCTATTTGATGTTTATCAAGGTGACAAAGTACCGGCAGGTCAGCGCTCATTGGCATTTGCACTTATATGGCAAGACAGCAGCCAGACTTTGTCTGATCAAGCGGTAAAAGCTGCCACAGATAAGGTTGTACAAACGCTAACCGACCAGCATTCAGTACAGCTACGTGACAGCTAACATTTAGTATGTATTATCCCAATGCTCTGTCGTCTCTTTACCATGAGGCTACGGAGCATTGCTATTCATAGCATAAGTTAAGTGGTTATTAATAAAGGGTTTTAATTCAGACTGTGTTAAAAACTCGTCTAAAAACCTTTATAATAGCTAGCCTTAACCCTCATACCGCTAAACCATGATATTCGACATCACGACATAGCAAAGGAGTCGTACTGTGAGCACCTTAACCAAATCTGACATGATTGAGCATTTAATGAGTCACCTAAACCTAACACGCCAAGAAGGCCGCTGTCTGGTGGAGAACTTTTTTGATGAGCTGTCAGATAGTTTGATTGATGGCAAAGAGGTCAAGCTTTCAGGCTTTGGCAACTTTGAACTTAAAGATAAAAACAGCCGCCCAGGTCGTAACCCTAAGACAGGGGAGCCTGTAGCAGTATCTGCACGCCGTGTGGTCACTTTTAAAACTGGGCAAAAATTCCGTCAGAAGGTTGATGAGCGTCTATTTGATACCTAATGTATGGTATTGCAGTGGTCTAAATGCTGGCGTGTCTGTTTTATCGTCGTCTTGTAGGATTTTCAATGTGTAGAGATACGTATTATTATTTTACGTACATCCACCTATCTAGCACCTCTACATAATGCATCACGCCTCTACGCTATGATCGTTTATAAAAGACAATCCCGCTAAAACCATAAATGACAGGCACAAAAAAAGAGAGCATAGGCTCTCTTTTTTTTACTACAGTTTATCTATTGTATGAACAATAAATTACTGAGCAGCTGGTGCTTCTTCTTCAACTACTGTATCAGCAGCGTCAACAGCAGGAGTTTCGCTAGCTACGTCTACGCTAGTAGTAGTACCGTCTACAGGAACTTCAGCGTCCATTTCGTCAGTAGCAGTTGCTTCTTGAGCATCAGCGATTTCAGCTTCAGCGCCGGCAACAGCAGCGTCTGCATCAGCAGTCATTTCGCCTTCAGCAGCAGCTTCGTTTAGCTCTTCTGAAGCGTCTTGCACTTCTTCTTGCGCGTCAGATAAATCTTCAGCTGCATTTTCTTTGCTGCTGTCACAGGCAGTAAGGCCCATAGTTGCAGTCATGATACCAGCTAGAGCAAGTAATTTAAGTTTCATATGGTTTTCTCCGGAAAAATGAAATGAGCAGTAGCAGCAAAAAAGGTTGAATACCGAGATTTCTCAGAATTCAACTAGTCTTAGTTACAGCTACTCAGCTTTCACGCATTCTATAGGTTTTTTATGTAAATAGAAATAGCTTGTACAATTAAGTAACAATAATATTTAAAATAATATTTTACTTTGTCTGTTCGATAGTATTTTTAATACAAAAATCCTGATTAATCTACGTATAATCAATGACATCAGTGTGTTTGAACGTTTTTCTGCCTCTTGATTTTCATCATCAATTGTCGTCATTTATCTTGTTTTTTTTGGTGAAATCAAAGGTAAATCAGCTGATTGTCATGATGCATATAGACAAACCACGACCTAATTAAATAATACTGAACACGCTCTAATATAAGTAGCGAGTCACTCTATATCTGAGGAATACAATTATGAAATGGCAAGGCAGACGAGGTAGCTCCAATGTGCGATCTAGTACAGGTGGTGGCAAAATGATCGGTGGCGGTATCGGTGGTATTATTATTGCTGGTATTCTATGGTTGGTATTTGGGGTAAACCCAATGACAGCGTTACAGACTGGTCAGGCGGTGACAGGTGGTGGCAAAAGTACCTCTACAGCGCCTACAACCAACACAGATCGAGACACACAGTTTGTAAAAGTCGTATTGGCAGATACCGAGGAAGTCTGGCATCAGATATTCAATGAAGCGGGCAGTACTTATAAAGAGCCCTCATTGATTTTGTTTAATGGTCAAGTCAGTTCGGCATGTGGTAGTGCGAGCTCTGCAACGGGGCCCTTTTACTGTCCAGGCGATCAAACTATTTATTTGGATACGTCATTTTTTGTAGAGATGCGCCAAAATCTTGGCATATCAGGCGATCAACAAGGATCTGGTGGTGAAGAAAACCAAGGCAAAGCGGGCGATTTTGCGCAGGCTTATGTCATCTCGCATGAAGTGGGTCACCATGTACAGACGCTGCTGGGTATTAGTCAACAAGTCAATGAGGCTCGTCAGCAAGTGACACAAGCAGAATCTAATAAGTTGTCAGTATTGCAAGAGTTACAGGCGGACTGCTTTGCTGGTGTATGGGCTCAACGCAATCAGCAACGTGTACAGTTTTTGGAAGCGGGCGATATTGATGAAGCAGTCAATGCTGCGGGTCAGATAGGTGATGATCGTCTAGCAAAAGCGAGTGGCGGTGCGGTAGTCCCTGATAATTTTACCCATGGCACTAGCCAACAACGCGTTGAATGGTTTACTCGTGGTCTAGAAAGCGGTAGTGTACAATCTTGTGATACGTTCAGCGGTGCACTTTAATAGAGATATTTTTTAATGAAAGTGCGATGCATAGACTTGTCATAAGAATGAAAACATAAAAAAGCCTGCAATTGATTGCAGGCTTTTTATCATCTTTTATCTGATAGTACTCAATCAATTATCAAGTAATATCAGCGTAGAGAGATTTAGTTGTTATCAATGACGTAACCACCAGCGCCACCGATAGCTGCACCAGCTAAGGCACCACGAGCGATATCTTTGCTGTCGCCTTTACTTCTGATGAGCGCGCCAGCAGCAGCACCGGCAGTAGCGCCTTTAGCTGTGTTGCTCATGCCGCCATAAGAGTTACAACCAGTCATGATTAGTGCTGAGCTAGTAATGGCTGTCATTACGATCGTTTTAGCAAATTTCATATTATCACCTATTAAGTCATCAAGTTTAAAATGCAATACCTTTAAAATACAGTGTCCATGATATTTTTAAGCATATTCCTACCGCCTATCATAATAGTCGGTTGCTCGTATTGTAGTCGTAGTAAAAACGCTAAACTTTGCAAACAAGATGTAAGCGATGTTGCCACACTGTATCATCGATAGTGCTTGTGAACGACAGTGCAGATTACGCCCTAGTTTAACTATTAATACTTCGATACTGCTATAAAAAAGACCACCTATAGGTAGTCTTAATATTGAATCAAAGCTAAATACATCTAACAAGCTCATTGAAAATTAGTTTTGTGATTTACGCTTCATTTGCTCAAAGAATTCATCATTGGTCTTCGCTTCTTTTAGGCGATCCAATAAGAATTCAGTCGCTTGTACACCATCCATCGGTTGTAGCAATTTACGTAAAATCCAAACTTTGCGCAATTTATCTTCATCAAGCAGACGCTCTTCGCGACGAGTGCCAGATTTTTTGATATTAATCGCAGGGAAGACACGTTTTTCAGCCAAGTCGCGTTCAAGCGTAATCTCTTGGTTACCTGTACCTTTGAATTCTTCAAAGATAACGCTGTCCATTTTACTACCAGTATCGATAAGAGCACTGGCAATAATGGTCAAACTACCACCTTCTTCAACATTACGGGCAGCACCAAAGAAGCGTTTTGGACGTTCTAGCGCATTGGCATCCAGACCACCTGTCAACACTTTGCCTGACGATGGTATGACCGTGTTATACGCACGCGCTAGACGGGTAATAGAATCCAATAAGATAACCACATCTTGCTTATGTTCGACCAAACGTTTGGCCTTTTCGATGACCATTTCAGCCACTTGTACGTGACGCTGTGGCGGCTCATCAAAGGTAGAGGCAACCACTTCACCGCGTACGGTGCGTACCATTTCGGTCACTTCTTCTGGACGCTCATCAATCAATAGAACGATGAGATAACACTCAGGATTATTACGGGTAATCGACTGTGCGATGGTCTGTAGCAGCATCGTTTTACCGGCTTTTGGCGGCGCGACGATGATAGAGCGCTGACCTTTACCAATCGGAGCGATTAGGTCGATGATACGACCCGTCAAATCTTCAGTAGTACCGTTACCCAGCTCAAGTTTTAGCTGTTCAGTTGGGAATAGGGGCGTCAAGTTCTCAAAGATAAGCTTATGACGTGAGCGATCTGGTGTGTCAAAGTTGATCTCGCCAACTTTCAATAGCGCAAAATAACGCTCAGAATCTTTTGGTGGGCGAATCGTACCAGCGATACTGTCACCAGTTTTGAGGCTAAAGCGACGAATTTGGCTAGGGCTGACGTAAATATCGTCAGGACCTGCTAAATAAGAGCCCTCTGATGAGCGCAAAAAGCCAAAACCATCAGGAAGAACCTCAAGAACGCCGTCACCATAAATGGCTTCGCCGTTACGGGCATGGGTTTTTAAGATAGCAAAGATAATGTCTTGTTTACGGCTACGCGCCATATTATCAAGACCCATTTCTTTGGCAATAGCCAATAGCTCAGCGATTGATTTTTTCTTTAATTCAGTAAGATTCATAGATAGGTCATTAGCAGTTGATCAGATGAGAGATGCCATTAGCAGCACAAGTCACGACAGTGATTAAAATAACGAGAATCTGATGATAAGGGTATGTGCGCAGCGCTGTGGTTTATGTAGTTTTGGTTTTACATGTCTGCTTATGTACGCATTGCCATCATTGGATGCAAGCTAATAAGAAATAAGGATAAAAAAGGCTACATAAGGGTCTGCGTCAAAAACTCAATATCAGTAATTGCGTTTAGTCATTTTGTTCAGCAATGGTGTTTATAATGACGATTGTGTTTTTGTTGATAAACACGAGGAGAATAGCGACAAGATACTTAGGAAAACAGTTGGTTTTCTCTTGTCAGCAGACTATACGGTCTTCACAATAGCGTTGTCAATAAATTTTGCCAAAAAAATCGTATAATTGAGTTTTTTGCACAAAAAACAGGCAAAAAAGCCACTATCTTAGTCAGATAATGGCTTTTTCGGTCATTCTATTTTACCCGCTCAGGATGGTCTAGAGCGAGAAAATGTAACTTATAAATGCTTGTCTAGTACTTTAGCCAATTCAGCTTTTGGCTGTAGACCCATGACTGAATCAACTTTTTCGCCATCTTTGAATACAAATAACGTTGGGATGTTGCGAATACCAAAACGGCTGGCTGCTTGTGGGTTGTTGTCCACGTCTACTTTGACGATCTTAACTTTACCTTGGTACTCAGCGGCTAGATCTTCTAAAATAGGAGCGATGGCTTTACAAGGACCACACCACGTTGCCCAAAAATCTACCAGTACAGGTACATCTGATTGTAGGACATCTTGATCAAAGTTGGTGTCGGTAGTATTAACGATAAGGTCTGACATAGTTTTATCTCTCTTGTTTTATTATTTCTATCACCACTCATCAACATATATATTGGTTTCATAATAAGTTGGTTAGCGGTCAAAGAATTGTTTAGAAGGGGTGAAAATGTGCCATTATATTAACATGTTTGCCCTGATTTGACAGATACGGGCTGGTTAAATTGTTTAACAACTAGTATTAGCACAATAAATCGAAATAGATTAACTTAGGGCGTGTCATCAATTAGCACATTAATAAATTTAGTGGCCTTAAAATGGCTAAGTTTTGCTAAACATCGTCAGCAATTTTGCCAATATGTTCATATTGACGGCAATTTCTTCCTTGTTTATCTATAATTTTTCTCATGTTAAGCCCCACAATCTAGTTGATGACACGCCCTAGTTGAAAGTCATATTGATTAAAAACGATGTGATGCCTTATTCGGCATAGCAGCTGGCTCTAATAAGTGTAGAATTCAGTCAAGTCGTGTCCAAATTCGCTATCCTACCTAAAACAGTAGCAATCAAAAATCCTTATCTTAAAACCAATTGATATAAGTAGTTAATTTTATGCCTTTCACTGATGAAAAAATCAACACCCTCAACGCACAAGAAAACGCTTATCCGCTTGAGTTCTTTAAGAATTTTGCGCAAGCGATTACGGTTTATGAAGACGATGATATTTGGGTGGTTGATAAACCTGCGGGATTGTTAAGTGTCGATGGTAAGACTCTAAAAGTGAGTCTACTTGCTCGGCTTGAGCGTGCCAATCCAGCGGTTAAACTGATTCATCGCTTAGATATGGATACCTCGGGATTGCTTATTTTTGCAAAAAATGCCGCTGCTCAAACCAATATCAGTAAGCAGTTTATTGAACGTTTACCGCAAAAAAAATACCAAGCACGTGTCTTTGGACAGTGGGAGCAGGTCGGTGCAACGGGAGAAATATCGGTGCCAGTACGTTATGAGCCAAGTACCAAACCGCGCCATATCGTCGACTACGACTGGCCAAAGCATGCGTTAACTATGTATGAAGTATTGGCGCATGAAATGTGTAACGGGCAGATGGTTACCCGAGTGATGTTAAAACCAGTCACGGGTCGCAGTCATCAGCTACGCGTACATATGGTTCATGTCGATCATGTGATGATTGGTGACCCTATTTATGCTGAAGGTGCGGCACTAGAAATAGCACCAAGGTTGAACTTACATGCACAGCAATTGCGATTAAAGCATCCAGTACTGGGTGCTTGGATGGACTGGGAAAGCCCATGCCCATTTTGATGCGTTAGATTTTTGAAGTGTGCAGTCAACAGAGGCCATGAACGTTGTGGCTTCAAATCCAGTCATATAATACCAGTCATGCAAATACAAGGATGAGAGTATGCTTGATATCACCACTACCAAACAGGCCATCAAAAACCGCCTCAAACGTAGAAAGTTGCAGATGGACAAGGTAGCCGACTATGAAGTATTGATTATCGGTGCGGGTATCGCGGGCATTGGTATGGCTTGCCGTCTACAGCAACCACCGCATAAAGGTCTCTTCGGTCGTACAGCCCCAAAAAAACGAAAGCAGAAAACATCGACTCATGAGCAAAAAAGTCCGCAGCGCTTTGCTATCTTCGAAAAACGTGCTGAATTGGGCGGGACATGGGATTTGTTTACGTATCCTGGGATTCGCTCTGACTCTGATGCCTTAACCTTTGGCTATAACTTTAGGCCATGGCTAGATTACAGAATGTTGGCAGCAGGCAATGATATCAAGCGCTATATTGCCGACACGGCACGTGAGTTTGGGGTGGCCAAACATATCTATTATCAGCATGAAGTTCAGCAGGTATCATGGTCGAGTGACGATCAGCAGTGGTCAGCAATCATCAAAAACCATGCGAGCGGTGAGCTGTTCGTCAAGACAGCCAGGTTTATCGTGGGGGCGACTGGCTATTATGATTATGAGCAAGGCTATCGACCACATTTTGAAGCAGAAGAAGATTTTCGTGGTCGTATCGTCCATCCACAGCACTGGAATAACCTAGACTATGACGATAAAAGAATCGTCATTATTGGTAGCGGTGCGACAGCGATGACGTTGCTACCTGCGCTGGTAGACGAGAAAAGCGAGCAACGTGCTCGTCATGTCACGATGCTACAGCGTACGCCGACCTATGTGGCAAGTGTGCCGGGTGACGACTATGCTATTGACTGGCTATCGGGCAAGTTTTCACCGTTATCAAAAGCGCAAGCCTACACAGTATTGCGTGCGCGTAATGTGCTGCAACAACAAGGTCTGTATAAGGTCGCTACCCATGTACCCAAAGTGATGAAGGCCGTGCTAAAAGGCGGCGTAAAGAAAGAACTGAAAGGTAGCGGCGTTGATGTTGAGCATTTTATGCCTGACTACAATCCATGGGATCAACGGGTCTGTGCCGTACCCGACGGTGATTTATTCAAAGCCTTGCAAGGCAAGCGTGCAGCAGTGATGACCGATCAGATCAGTCACTTTACGGAGACAGGTATCATGCTGCAATCTGGTCAGCATCTCGATGCAGATATTATCGTGACAGCGACAGGGCTAAAATTGCAAATGTTGGGTGGGGCAGCTGTATATATTGACGGTCAAGCTATCGATATCGGCACGCGCATGACTTATAAAGCGGTCATGATTGAAGATATACCAAATATGGCCGTATTGTTTGGCTACACCAATGCCTCATGGACATTAAAGATCGATTTGGCGTGTCAGTATGTGGTACGGCTACTTGGGTATATGCATAAGAATCGTTACCAAGTCGTATGGCCACGAGCACAGACTGCCGATATGACAGCCTGTGCGCAGGCAGATACCGTGATGGGTTCGCTCTCATCTGGATATGTCAGGCGCGCCAAAGACGAGCTACCCAAGCAAGGCGACCGCTATCCATGGTACGTGACCAATAACTATCTAAGTGATCGAGTCATGCTGAGGTATCGTAAGATAAAAGACGACTGGTTACGGTTTAGTCGTTAGCCATCAGCAGACCTAATATTTGAATGTTCAACAGACCTTAGTGATAAAACCAGCAACTTGTTTGCTTAGCATCTGCCACAAGGTTTCTTGTGCGGTTTTGCTGCCCCATGCATTGTGCGGGCTAAAGATAACACGTGGATGGTCTTTCAAGCTCAATAAAGGATCGTCATTAGCGATAGGCTCTTGTTCAAAGACATCACTGGCATAGCCGATAATTTGCTCATTATTGATCGCATCAGTCAATGCTTGGCTATCAACGACGCCACCACGTGCGACGTTGACGATGAGCGGCTGCTTGGTCATTTTTGCCAGAGTATCTTTATTAATAAGGTGCTCAGTTTGTTCGTTTAGCGGACAGTGTAGGCTGATCACATCGGCACGCGCTAGCACTTCATCAAACGCGGTATAGTCATCGCTGCGCGGCGTGCGTCCTTGGTGCTCTGCCCATAGTACGGTCATGCCAAAGGTACGAGCGATCTCGGTCACCCGCTTGCCAATGGTGCCAATACCAATGATACCCAACGTCTTATCTTCCAAATCTATCAGCGGAATATCAAGCAAGCAAAAATTACCGTTTGTCGCCCATGTGCCGTCAGCAACTTTTTGATGATAATGAATACCAGCACGCATAGCGGTCAGCATCAGCATAAAGGTATGTTCAGGGACGCTTTTTACGGCATAGCCTGCAACGTTATAAAGAGCTACGTCATGCTTATCGCAAGCCTCTTGATCGACGTTATTCATGCCCGTGGCGGTCAATTGGATAAGCTTGAGTTTGGGCAGCTGCTCTATCACTTCAGCACCAATCTGGACTTTGTTTGTGATGATGATATCGGCGTCCTTACAACGATCAATGATGGCATTCGTGTCTTTTGGCGTATCGTTATAAGTGATGTAATCGCTCACACCCATTGGCGCTGGCAGGTCAATACCTTCAGAAAAAGTACCTTTATCTAAAAAAACGGCTTGCATGGCTGCTCCTTACTGATTGTTGTTTTATAGATAGTTAGCGAATGAATGTCTATCGAACAAATAGTTATCGGTTTAATGTAGCACGTTGGTATTCTTAGTCAAAAATAAGCAAGCAATAAAAGTTAAATCTCATTCTGTTTTTAAACTGAAAGTAATATCTATAGTCAAAGAACTCTAAAGTGGATACAAGGCAGCCGACTGCAGATTGTACAAGTAGTACATCTAAGAAGGGTAACGCCGTAGCGGTTTAGGGCGTGTCCTCAATTCAATCGATAGTTATCTAAATGGGTTGAAAATGGCTAAATCTTGCCAAACGGCGTCAAATAGCTGACTAATATCTCGATATTATCTGCGCTATTTTCCTTGTTTGACTGCAATTTATCTCATTTTTATCACCATTTTTAAAATGAGGACACGCCCTAGTAGTTCACCGACTATATACGATGAATATTATTTCAAACAAAGAAAAGACCTCTACTTCAATATTGAAGTAGAGGTCTTTTGGTTAGACAATAAGTTTTAGATATTGCTAAGACACGCCCTAATAACAGGCATTAAAAAGAAAAACGCTTGCGCAATTTACCAATAAAACTGCGTACACGATTGCTCAAATCAATGCGAACATCATTTTCAGGGTCGTGCTCTACTTCATAACGTTTCACCAAATCAGGGCTGGCTTTGAGTTTGGTATGATGTTGAAAAGCACGGTTGACGCTAATTTCTAGTAAGCTGGCACGCATCGGTTTCGGTAAGCAGCGATAGACCTGACCCTTATTAATCAAATCAATCAGCAAGCCTGCATCTTGAAATTCAGTTTGCACCAAAACGACCAAATGCGGGGCGTCTTGTTTTAAGGTAAAGATTATTGGCGCGATGTTTTCGCCACTAACATTGATGTCGGTAATACAAACACCGATATCGTAGTTTGCCAGATAGTCATAAGCTTCTTCTAAACCTTCAGCATGCAGTACTTTGTAATTATTGGAGAACTGCTTGCGGATTTGCTCGATGAGCTCATCAGTTTCATCGATCACCAACAGCGTTTGCTTGTTGTCTGAGCTATCGATTTGATTGGCGTCTTCATCTGGATTGTAGGTCAGTGCGATTTCGGTGGCACGGCCGACGACAGCGATTAGCTCTTCAGATTTGCAGGGCTTGGTCAAATAACGATAAATCTCACCATCGTTAATAGAGCCAATAATGGCATTCAAATCGGCATAGCCCGTTAATAAAATACGCATGGTAGACGGTGATATGTCTTTTACTTCACGTAAGATATCGACACCGACACGCTCAGGCATACGTTGGTCACTGATCGCCACGTATACATGATTGTTTTTGATATAGTCGATATACTCAGCAGGATCAGTCGTGATAAAAACGTCATGGGTTTTACGAAAGAGGAGTTTCATAGAACGTAAAATGCGTTGTTCATCGTCAATAAACGCAATTTTTGGTTTAGGTTCAGTACTTAGAGTAGACGGTTGGATGTTGTCTTCAATCTCATTCATGATCGTATCCTTACGATGAGTAGTAGAGGCTAGGTTATAGGTATTATGCCTTTTGTCAGCGCCGCCCAGTCTAGACCAGTCATGCGCTGACAACGCAATAAGCGTGTTGCTTATGCCGACATGTTTTGTTCTGTTAAATTATTATTGATGGGTAAGGTTAAGGTAAACACCGTGCCAACGCCTTCAGTAGAGGTGGCGGTAATCGCACCATTGTGTTGTTCCATGATTTGCTGACTGATGGCCATGCCTAGGCCAGTGCCTTCACCTGCTGCCTTTGTGGTAAAGAACGGCTCAAATATTTGATCCAATACGGTTTGACTCATGCCTTTACCGTTATCAGTTACTTCAATGTATACGTTGGTGTCATCAGCATAGGTGCGCACTTCGATTTTGTCATCAGGCTTGCCTTCCATGGCTTGCGAAGCATTGTTTAATAGGTTGACTAGCACCTGATTGATTTGCGATGGTGAGCATTTGATTTCAGGCGTTGGGCCAAAATCAGTGACAATGGCTTGATGTTTAATAGAGTTACCAGCGATTTTAAGCGAAGACTCAATACACTCGCGCACATCGATGGTCTTCACTTTTGACTCATCAAGGCGTGCAAAGTTACGTAAATTGAGGACCATTTCGGTAATCTGTTCTACCCCAAACAAGGAGTCTTTGATCAGCTCTTTTAGCTCAGATGACAGATCATCTTCTTGAATCTCATCCGACGCACGAACAATATCTGCCAATAACTTGTCGATTTTGTCATCCGCTGCTGCTTCAGGTTGAATGCCTTTTAACCCTTGTACCAATTCAATCAGCTCTTCGTATTGCTCAGTCAGCTGACCGATGATTTCGAGATTGTTTTGCACATAAGACAACGGTGTGTTTACTTCATGAGCAACGCCTGCAACCATTTGACCGAGGGTCGCCATTTTTTCAGATCGTATCAGCTGCAATTGTGAGTTTTTCAGCTCTTTTAAAGTGTCTTGTAGCTCAGCGGTACGCTCTTCGACTTTGACCTCTAGCTGTTGATTAATATTGGCAAGCTTACCTTCATTAGACTGAATACGATTGAGCAGCTCATTGATAGAGTGATTCACTAGGCCAATTTCATTACGTCCGCCCGCAAATTTAACGTCACTAAGCTTGTTATATTGCTTGTCATCGATCAGTTTTTCAGCGAGAGAGATTTTGTCTGTGGTTTCTTTCAATGGTTTAAATGCCAAAAATTTCAGCATAAAATAGATCAGTGCAACGGTCACAAATAGCGCTAACATGATTGATTTGATCAGGTTTTTGCTCAAGTTATCAGCAATGGCATTGACGGTCGCGTCTGGTTGTATAGTACATCCTTTATAAAAGTGGTACAGTTCTTTTAAAATAAGCGAAAAGTAAAAAGATTATGACTTATTCAGCA
>NZ_JASDDJ010000070.1 GCF_030407455.1 Psychrobacter sp. 5A.1 | reverse complement strand
ATGAAATCTGATGCTAATAATTAAGAAGAAGATAGATTATTCCCTATAGAGGAGAGGGATTATAACTTTACGGGCTTTAGAATAAAAGACCTTAAGCTGTATTTAGCCAACTAAGTTTTAATAATCTATGATTTCTATCAAACCCCAATATTGCCCAAGCTACCTGGGTATTTCTTTGAAAGCTAAACAATTCGCTAAGCTATACAAGACGGTGCTTATTATCAATTTTTAGTACCAGGGTGTATTAAAAAATCGACTCTCTGTCCTATTGAAACTGATAATGACGTACCCTAAAAAACGCTGATATCGTCACCTGAGAAGTACGTTATATATAATCTGTAATAATCAGCAAAAGTAAATATTTTACTGTTTGTATGGTAGATCTATCATGTCGATGGCTTATAGATAGGAATGAAAGGTTAGACCATGGTATATAAGTTCATTTATCTTTTCTAGCGATATACCCTTAAACCTAACAATAATCAAAGCTAACTATTGTTTTTAGATAGTCTGGGAGATTTATTATAGTATATAACCTAGAAAAAAAATCACTAGGCAGTCTACTATACTTGTCTTAATGATAATAAATAATAAGCGAATGAATATGACAGCGACTTCGAGTTATGAGTATGAACCTCTTGCTGAAACAATAGCTCACGCCTGCGCCATTACTTTTCAAGGTAATGCCAGCAACGGCCTACAGCAAGACGCATTTTTCTTCTTAGATCACTGGTATCAAGAGGACTTAGGAGTAATGCCAGTGACATCAGTGCAAGCGCCATTTTGTCTTGCGGTATCGGATGGCGTTGCTAGCTCTAACCAGTCACAGCACTGCTCAAAGGCAGTTGTCAAAGCAATTAAAAAGCTATGGGATAGCAATCAAGAGAGTACTAGTGCTATCACCTCAGATCATATCTATACGCAACTGAGTCAAACCAAACACCCAAAAAAACGTTATGGTGCCGCAGCAACTCTCGCGATGATCACCGGCACGCTAAACGATGATAAGTCGATAAATATAGATATAACTCATGTCGGCGATAGCCGTGTATATTTGCTTAGCAAAGATATGAATGAATGGCAGTGCTTAACTCGTGATCATAATCTGCTTAATGAGTTGGTAGATGAACAGGCACATAACGAAGGTCGAGAAGCTCAGCCTAGCGAGTACAATCGCACAGGTATGGCGGGCAGCTTATATAGCATTACCGAGTGCTTTGCATTAGCAGTAGATAGTGATGACCCAAGCAGCGAGCCACCAAAAAGTGATAAGCGAACAATCACAGTGCAAGCAGGCGATAGCCTTGTCATTTGTACTGACGGTATTCATGATTTAGTATCGTGCTACGAGTGGTCACTTATCGATAATCAAACGGATTTACAAGGATGGCTACAGAAGCTTATGCAGCAAGTATACGACTCGGATGGCAATGCTTATGATAATGGCACAGCTATTGTGGTACGGTTTGATTAACCTTTTTACGATAGTTCACTTTTAAAATGACAGTTTGATAGATTCGATAGCCTATAGAGCAGCCAACATGCCTACACACCCAATCGCAACCTACAACAAATCCACCCGTTTGTTTGCGCTCTATCAGCGCTTGCCACGTCATAAAGACAAGGCAATATCACTCACAGAGCTAATGAACGTTTATGGTGATAACCTTGACCATTACGCAAACGAGCGTAAAAATTTAGAGAACGACCTAACAAGTCTCAATCAAATATTCAATGACGTCTTTCACAGTGACGCTTTAATGCGTCTGCCAGCTTGGGGACAGAATATCAGCGGACAAACGGCACGGTTTTATATTGAGCCAAGTTTTAGTATCGATGTCATTAATGAGCAAACGGTATTTTTTTGGCAGATGCTCGCTAACTATACGGCGAACTA
Source organism: Psychrobacter sp. 5A.1 (assembly GCF_030407455.1). Taxonomy (GTDB): domain Bacteria; phylum Pseudomonadota; class Gammaproteobacteria; order Pseudomonadales; family Moraxellaceae; genus Psychrobacter. The sequence goes on along the minus strand of NZ_JASDDJ010000070.1, from coordinate 14,192 downwards.
CTTGCCAGCACCTTTTAAACAAAGCATTAGTGAAAAGTTGACCCAATTAGGTCGCCAAGATAGACACAGCTTCAATCAAAGCAAGCTAGGACAGTGGCAAGATTATCTTATTACCCTGTCTAGTATCGTACAAGCACCAAAGCTTGATAGCGGCGTGCTGACTAGCATCCATCAGGCACTATTACACAACAAGCAGCTTCAAATCAGCTATCAAAGCAAATGGCGTAACAATCCTACCGTCAGAGTGATCTACCCTAGAGGACTTATTTTTATCGACAACATGATCTATCTTACTGGGTTTAATCCAACGAATGATCATATCGATGATAATGTCTTATTAATGGCACATCGTAATTTTGCGGTTAATCGTATTGAAGCAGCTGAAGTAACAGAGCAGTCGGTACCGGACTGGGTAGAGCGCAATGCTTTCACTCTTGAGAATCTACGTAAGCTAGGAAAGCTTGAGTTGAATAATGGTTTAAAAATCGGACTGGTTCTAAAGGTGCAAAAATATGCCTGCCAGCATCTCTATGAGCGGCCGTTATCATCTACTCAAACGATTACGGTTATCGATGACACTTGGAACGAGGTGCGTGCAACAGTTGCCAATACGCAGCGCTTGCAAGATTGGCTGGTCAGTATGTCGCAGTTAGCAGTAGTGATTGAACCGGTAGAGTTAAAAGCGGCTATTTTAGAGCGCTTAGAAAGCGGGATAAAATTATATACAAAATAGTTGATCAAGAATTTTACTAAAGTAATAAAAGACAAATACATTTTTTAAATGTCATCAAGGAGCTAGAATGACCACACCTAACTTATTTAAATTTGCCACCTCTGAGTTATCACAAGACGCTTTTATCTGTTGGCTTCTGTCGTGGGCAGACCAAGACTATCAGACAGGAAGCGATAAACATAAAGCGCTCAATAAGATAGCAACCAGTGTATTGGCGTTATTCTTTAAAAAAGCGGGTAACTCGCTACCGAGTCGTATTGATAAAATAGTAGTGAAGCGTCAAGTGAATAACATTGATGTCCTTTGTATCATAAACGACACTTACTGTGTATTAATCGAAGATAAAGTAGGCAGTTTGCAGCACTCCGATCAGTTGGTTCGATACAAGCATTTTATGCTTAATGGACACGCTCAAACCTTTACAGAAGATAAAATTATTCCTATTTATTTACAAACGCATGATCAAAGCAACTACAAAGCTGTGCTAAAGGACGGCTTCTATCCAGTAACTAGACGAGATTTATTAGACCTCTTTAATAGTGAACAAAATGCGGCACTGCAAGAGAGTGATATATATAGCGATTATCTTAACCATCTGCAGTCTATTGAAGAAGCAGTGCAAAGCTTTAAATCAAAACCTGTTAACGAGTGGAAAAAACGGACTTGGATTGGCTTTTTTCAATATTTACAGTCTTACCTAGGAGAAGGTAACTGGGGTTATGTCGCTAATCCTTCGGGCGGCTTTATGGGCTTTTGGGGATTGGGTCATAAAGTAGAAAATAATATAGATATTTATTTACAAATCGAGCAAGAGAAAATCTGCTTTAAAGTATCTGTTCCTAATAAAGAAAGTCGTAGCAAGGTTAGGAATGAGCTTTATAAATTGTTTAAGACAGAAGCTGCTGATTTTGATTTAAAAGTGACTAAGCCAAAGCGCTTTGGTTCAGGTCGGCATATGACCTTTGCTATACTAGACACAGATATCTTTGAGAGTGAAAACTCAATAGATCTACGGCAAGTTGATAAGCTAATGGATGAAGTGCAAAAATTCATTAATCATGTAGTAAATCAGTATAAAAATAAAAACGATTGGTAATTGTAATGTCATAACACCTAGAGTAACAGAAGGTCTAATCATGAAATATCAGCTCGACAAATCGCAAATAAATGATTTACCTTGTGCAGCCTTATACCGACCAAACATAGACTATTTTCCGCCAGCGATTATTGCTTGTTTTATCATTAGTGATGGTTGGGATGTGCAGGCACTGCTAGAGCTAAAAGGGAAAGCAGGGGCTGATATTTTAGTAGGCTTACAAACAGATGACCATAAGTATGAACGCTTAGATATTATAGAGGGGATTGTTAGATGTCAGCCTGATGAAGTAAATGATGTCATTGCACTGCTAGATGCAAAGTCTGCAAGTACTATCATCGGTATAGATGTAGCAGACGTTATAAGCTTGTTTGAGTGTGGTTATTCGTTTCAGTTTGTTCAAGCCAGTGCTACAGGTGAGTCTGAATTCCATATGATAAAAACAGCTACATATAAGATGATTGGTCTACTTACTAACGCTCGTAATACTAAAGGGGTACTTATTGGGACGCAGAGCGTGCAAAGTCTGCCACTGGAAGCCTTTGCTTATATATCAGATGCTATTGAGGGGTTGTTGTCTAATGATAATGCATTTACTTATCTCAGCTCAAGTATGACTGATGAGCCTAATTGTTTTCGTTTAAAGGCGGTTTATGCTGAAGAAAAGTAAAGCCACATGTAATAAACATATGGCTTTGGCTGCTACTATCAATTGAAGCTAGTTATATTTGCTAATAGAGTCTCCGCGCCACATAGCATGCTCACATACTGCGCAAAACCAACTCTCTTTTGCCCGCATATAAGCAATATCGGCAGGTACTTCAATAGGACAGGCGTTTCCGCAATATTCGCAGCACACATCATCTAAGCATGCGTAGCATTGGCTTATGGTGTCAAATAACGTATGGGTACTAATGCTATATTTTTGACAAAGTAAACTAACATAATCCACATAGCTGATTTTATGATTATAGGCCCAATAATCCTCACAGACCCGTTTGTCCCAAGCGTTTTGTGTCATGCTCCATTCAATGCTGATGCCCATAACGTACTCCTTTTTAATGATCTGATACCTACGGCTAGCATTACCTTTTTATAGTAATGATATCTATTGAACCAGTCGCACCTATCATCATTAGCCAGCTATTGAGCAGCAAGATAGGTATATGACATAATAAAGCGTTAGTCAGCATAAAATAGTTTTTGACGGAAACTTAGTTATTGCCAACGAGTATTATTCTAGCAGAAAAGTAGTCACTGGCAAGTATTTTTTACTTACCAATAAGGATTTTATTGTGATTTCTTGTAATCTCCCTGTGCTTTTAGCAGAAAGACGACTTCGAGTTGCCGATTTAGTAAGGATGACGGATATTAGTAAATCGACACTTCATAGGATTTATAACGATGAGACGACTCGTATAGAGTTCGATACGCTAAGCAAATTGTGTGAAGTACTAGAGGTGACACCATGTGAGATATTAAAATACGTACCTGATGAAGACAGTAAAAATTAGGTTTTATAAATAATGTAGCTGAACGCGTACGTTCACTTTAAACTCTAAAAAATAACGATATTACTATCCGATCAGAAGTATTCATAGCTCTCATAGATAATGGTTTAGCTATTATTTGTGAGAGCTTTTTTAATGACTTTGCACTCATTTACAGCCAATATATTTTTTAATAAATATAATTAAATCATCCACTTGTATAATGTTATGTTATAACGTACTATTAATGAAATAATGATTCTTAGAGCAGTATATAGTGAAAAATAAGACCCTTCGCTCAACTCAAAAGCTGTTAATTTTGAGCTCAGAAAATCTCACCATTCACCCTGATGCAAACACTGCTTTTATGGTTTGGCAACAGCATAGACTGCCTCTGAGTCGACCACAGCTGGCAGGCTTAGATGACTATTATCGACCAGTATTACGGTTATGTGTGCTTGATAAAGACAATTATCAGTTCTTCAATAACTTTGCACGAATCGATGAGGTAATGAGGTTTGAAAATAGCTGGCGTCAGCCTTGTCTGATTGCGCTTGAAAGTCGTCATGATATTAAGCGGCTGGCGTGGTGCGAGGTTCTCAATCTATCTAGATTTGCTGGCGTGAACCATCCAGCCTTATTTCAAGCCATATATCAAAGTGCGCCAAAGCAGCTTGTGTGTGAGCTGATGGGCGTGCATCGATTAACTGTTAGCAATTACTGTCAGTTTGCAGGTATCAGTCAAAGCAGCTATGAGTATCAACAGTGCAAGGCAGCATGTGATAAGACTTTATTAGGTTTGCCTAAAAATATGAACTGGATGGGTGGTGTACATGGCTGATACTAAAGCATTTGTTGACGTGACTGATAGGCGAGTATTAGATAAGATCGTTCCTGTAGGTTCGCCGCATTATGTCCAAATGCAAGCATTGGTTATTGATATTGTCAGTTTGGTGCCAGACGCTGAGCTTGATCTACTGTGTTCGACATCATGTGCTAATGCTAGTTTTAGGGGCATCGATTGTACTGAAGTGATCCAGCAGACTGTAGGGCAGGGTAAGACAGGAGAGTGGGCGGTTACATACATGCTGATCGCATTTTATCAAGCGTATGGTGCGGTTGATAGTGGTAGTGATGCGTGGCGGCTTATGAGTCACTATCTCAAGATCATGTTTATGATTGCAGCTAGGCGAGATAAGCATTTTGCCAAAATAGATAAGCTTGGTGTTCGTATTCGCATGGCATTAAGACATGCCGATCCACAGCGCGATATCCTTAACCAGCTAATTCGTATTCATGATCAGTGCGATGGCCTATCCTCATGCTTATCTGCTATCAGAAAGTATGAGGTAAGCGTTAAACAGGAAGAGGCAACAGGTGAAACGGCGGACCAATATCTTGGTAGTAAAATCGGTCAAATCAGGTTGGCTTATGAAGTAGTCATCAATAATAAGGCTTTTATCGGTAAAACCTATGATAAGAGTAGCAGAAAATTAAGACAGTCCCAAAAAGTCATTAACACGACAGTGATTATTGATGGCGAACCATTACAGAAAAAATTGTTTAGTACGAAACAATCAAAAAAGCACAGTAATGTGGCAACTGCTGAAAATATTGCCGATGATAACGCGCTGCCACTGCTAGATAATAATTTCAAACCCATCAAACAAATCGCTAAATCCTCTGAGCTACAGCAATGGCGATTAAAAAATAATCATCAGCATGCCAGCCGCAATCAGTTTCACTTCCCAACCAATCATCGCCAGCTGAGTATCACTGGTTATCAGATGCTGTTTGCGATGCTATGGCAACGTTTTATGAGCGAACACATAGAAAATAGGACGGGCTATGCCGTACTGCTATTATCATTATTAAGCGGTATTAGTATCGATAGCGTGATTACTGATTGGCAATGCAGTCGTAGTCAGCGTCAGTATTTTATTTATGACCGTACCCGTAAAATCAGTAGTATTGCTATCACGATTGATGTGACCACCAATACCCGAAGTCATCTGCTTGCTCACAGGCAGAGCTATGGTAGCGTATTCAAGCGAGTACTACCTGAAGCGCTGCAGATCATGTTAGAGGATAAGGTTACTGTTTCACTTGATGATATTAAACTAGCCATTAATGAAGTTAAGAATCAGCTCAACCTGCCAGCTCTGAGTGCTCAATATATCGATTCTGGATTGTTTGTAGTGATTAAAAATGGTCTTAGTGAGCCGCTGCATGCTGACATCCTCACAGGCGTTGATGTAAGGCACAGCTCATCGCTGTATTACACCAGCATCAAAACTGCTGATCTAGAGCAAACCTATATAAAAGCGATAGATTTGATAACAAAATACTGCGATGACGAGCAAAGAGCGTTATTGATAGATGAGTGCAGCGTGTCCACGAATGGGCATAAAAGTCACATTGGTAGCAATATGGTACTTGAAACAAAAATGTGCGAGCAGTTCTTTGAACAGTTGGCTATGAGCGCTGAGAGCTATAATGGGCGGCTTAATCATAGTATTGAGCGCTATATTGCACAATTTAATAGCTATAGCGTTTGGCTGTGGCATATTATTATGATTCAAACCGGTATTCGTCCGGTTAAACACGTACCAGGGCTGCTTAACCAGCTTGATTTTAAGCGACGCATATTGTGGGTGTCTGATAAAGAAGAGCGTCACGGTCAGTCTGATGGCAGGCTTATTCCGTTAAGTCAGTTTTTAATCATTGCTATACAAAACTACATTGATTATATTAAGCAATTTGCCGCTATCTATAATCCAATTTGTCCCGAAACGCTTTATCCCATTGATGCTATTCTGCAATCAGAGCAACCGCTCATTCAAATTTACCAAAAAAATCCAAAACGTTTTATCGGTATCACACCAAGCCGTGTCCGCTACCAGCTGCAAGACTTTTTTAGTCATCAGGATAATTGGCTGCGCCATCAACTTCGATCCATGCTGATAGGGCGCGTGCCCGACCATCTAATTCGTGCGCTTTATGGTCATGAGCATCCTGATCAAGAGTTCATGCATCCGATGTCATCAGGCTCTATCAATCAATTGCACCAGCTCAGTCCTCATCTAGATGCAATCGCCAACGATCTTCACTTAAAACAAATTGAGGTGCGACTATATGGATAACATTAGTGCTCACAAACTGCGGCAGTTAAATAGAGATGATGCTAAAAAAAGTGTCAAACGCGCAGCTAAAGCACTGGTTGCAGACTACGTTAATCAAAACCCTATGCAGACACCTTGTGAGCTACAGCATCATTATGAAGCGATCAATGAGCTATTAGAAAAGAAGTTTGATACTGCGCAAAACTTTCAACTAGCGCGGCGCGGATTTTTAGAATTTGTTCGTGATTATAATAAAGCGCACCAGATATACCTCAATGAGCCCGTGGTGCCAATACTGGCAACTCGTGAGCGCCTGACTACTAACTATGACTGGTTTGTGCATGGCCGTGCTGTAGCAGACAGCAGTACAACTATAATAGATATCTGGCAACGTAAACGGCGATTCTCAATCAACAATTTGGTTGAAGGACTGCTTTATTGCAGCATCATGTATGGTGGTATCAATGACATTGAGGAGTTAAGAGCGCTTTACGACTGGTTGTTTGGTGGGCGGCTTATTTATCAGATTAGTCTGCCAACGACTGATGAGAACTGCGCAGAACAGGTAGCTGTAATACCACTTAGCGTATCCGATGATAATTATGGCTGCGCACTGGAAGGTAACGATGACTTGCAGCGCTTTATCGACTACGTACCTGATGATATGAGTTTGTGTTTTTTATATGCTATAAAAGACAAAGACTTGAGTAAGGCAAAAATAGAGCCATTTAATACCATAATTAATGATATCTCAAAAAGACTTAAACTCACCAATAAAGATATTGAGCGTCCGCAGCACTCCATGCTTATTAAGCATGCCAACTATCACTGGCGGCAGATGGAAGGTAGTCAGATAGATGGCGCGCTTGCCGTGGTGAAGCAAGGTGATATTAAAACCACAGGACTGCCGACTGATAATCTCATTCATTATAACCGAGAGCCCATCAATCAAAATTCTGAGCCGCTTACGTGGTCTGAGTTGTTTGATGCCAGTTATCAGGTGGTAGACAAATCACAGGATAAGAAAAACACCACAAACTACCCTAGCTTTAGCAAAAATCTAATTAGAGAAGTGCAAGATACGCTCAAGCTCACTAGAAGTACTGCTACTTCTACTCTCACAAAATTAAAGGCAGATGCTAGCCAGCCTAATGCGAAGCGTTTGCTCGGCTGGGCGTTATCGCTGCTTGATGATCATAGCATTCGGCTTAATACCATCAGTAAATACATCGGCTGCATTGGTCGCGACTGGCTAATGCTAACAATGGATGAGGAAATTAATCAATGGGAGGGTGATGATTTTGAGGAAATCTATGAGCAAATTATTCAAAGTAAGGTTAAAGATGGTCGGAAAAATTCAATCTTAAATAAATCATCTGAATTTAACCGGAGTACTGATGATACAGAAGATGAAGCCAACACACTAGTCGATTCTGTTGAACAGAAAGCAGAGCGAAATACTTCTACGCTAGATCATTTAAAGGATAACCAAAAATTCACTTATGGTCGTCTGCGAGCATTTCATGATTATCAGCGGGCGCGTTTCGATGCACCTTATGTGTATTTTCCATGGGGCAATAACCGGCAAGTGGTTAAGGCCGAAATGGTGTCACCGCGTGTATACCAAGCAATGCAAAATTATATTAAAACATCAGAGTTAGAGGTTGAGCAACAGCAGCTATGCCTAATTGTTTTGGCACTTGCTTATCGGACTGGTATGCGTATTAACGAGATCATTGGTATTAAGGTCGGCGATATTGCAGATATAAGCAGTATCAATGGCTATGTCATTGAGAACCCTAAAATTATCCTCAGACCTAACCGTTATCGCAGACTTAAAAGCAGCAGCGCTAAACGAGTGATACCGATAGATAGCTTGCTGAAAGCAGATGAGCTAAAGCAAGTTATTTCGTATTATCATCAGCAGCGTAGACTAAAAAGAAAGTATTTATTTTCGCAAGGTTCAGGTGATCAACCACTGCCGCCTGTGTTTTTTAGTAATATGATGAAGATAATTTGGGATCACTTATTAAGCAATCATAGCTTTACTTTTCATAGCTTTCGGCATACGGCACTTAGTCAGCTGGCATTGGTGTTAAGCGGATCACCACTGGCTCAGGTGATGACAGACTATGATAAAGCCCATAGCGATGCTATCGTTAGCGCTGTGCTTGCTAATAACAAAGAAAAGGGGATGTGGTTTGGGCTAGCTAGTCTTGCCGGGCATTTAACGCCAGACACTACATTTGAGTACTATATTCATACCGCTCATTTGCTGGCTGGCTGGCAAATGAGTCAAGCTAAGCTTGTTATGCCTGTGACCGTATTTGAGATGGTAACAGGTATTAGTTATCAGACAGTGAATAGGCAAGAAGGTAGAGCATATGATGGCAGTACTAAACAGGTTAATCTTGATAAGATGCGTGGCTACTTAATTAACAAAGTTGTGAGCAAAGAGTCTTTGTTTGTCGATAACAGTACATCAGTTAATGTAACTTACCCGCAAAACATAAAAAATGATGCGGTAGATACTCAGTTATCTATATTTATTCATCCAAAAATATACGATGTGATTGCGCTATTAGAGGAACTACAGACAGTAAATGTTGATAAACGAGCAGGGCAGTTGGCAGAGGTCGCACTTCGGCATGGTATCGCTATCAGTGATGCTAGAAAAATTTACAATAATGCTTGCCAGCTGTTTACCGATGATAGACTAATTTTAGGTGCGCCTACCGGACATAAGAACCAAGAAGTTTTAGTGACTGCGCTTGATCGTGCGTATCAAATGTCAATTGATGAGCCTGCTAGACTGAAGTCGTTTGTGGAAATATTTAAAGATAAACACAACCTAAATACCTCATCGATTCATTTTGGGATTAAAGAGACCCGGCTTGAGATGCTACAGCAGTTCGTCACAGTAGGTTGTCAGCTTATCGATGCCAGTCATTGGCAGATTAGGGCGCATAGCGAGCAAGCAGTGCGTAATATTAAAAAAGAGCTAGGGCTTGATAGCGCAATACGTGTCGGCGCTCGTGAGAATTTCCATGGTTATGAGGTAAAAGTGGTACAGAAGAAGCACAAGCTATCTAATAAAAACATGGCTATCACTGATGAATATTACGGCTCTTCAGGATTACTGAAGTATGTTGGTCACATTTTAATGATATTGGTTAGACAAGAATAGATTTAAAGAGTTATTTTATATACGTGTCAAAAATATCATAAATTATAATCTAGACTTTTGTCAGTTTTGTCAGTTTTGTCAGTTCGGTTTGAGGTAATATATTAAAAAAGTGGTGGTGTTCTAAAAAGTATGCCGGCATCAGACGTAACCATAATTGACATAAAAGAACACCAGATCGAATACTTTAAAGTGATTATCAAGCTTTTTTGAGAAGCAACAGGTTTTTCTAACCGATCGTCTTAATCGGTGTCTAAAACGGTAATTATTACCTTTAATGCCTACCGTATGAGATTTGCCAACTCGTTTGTGGTCAAGTTTAAAGGCGGTTATAAAACTGTCCCAGCTATCCATACTGATAGAGCCATAGCTGACTTTAAGCTGCTTGAGACGAGCTCTTAACTTCTTAGCCGTTTTTAAGTCGCGTCTGCCCCAAACATAAGCAACAATCTCATTAGTAACGCGATCATAAGCATAAATAAGCCAAACTTTACGCTTTTTGCGATACACGTAAGTCCAGAATTCATCAACCTCTAAGCGTTCATAGTAGCGCTTCTTAGGCGTAATCTTATAAACAGATGAGCCTATGGTGCTCAATACTTTACCGATACTGACTGAGGCTATAACAGCTATGTCTCTAACGCCGCAGCCTCTAACTGTCATGAGCCGTATAAGCTCTTCCACTTTAGAGTGACAGCCATGATAAGTTAAGGCATGGTCGCCAATAAACTGACGTTTGCAGTCCTTACATTGATAATTCTGCTTACCATAGCTTTTTTTGCCATTTTTCTTTAGACTATTACTGTGACAGTCGGGGCAACTGATATCTATTTGTGTCTTCATAACCTCAAATATATCATCTTGCTCTGGCTGTCACTCCTCCTTTTATTTCCTCAGCATACTTTCTGATACACCACCGATAATTTTAATCTGTTGGCATCGCTAACAGACTAAAGTAAATCACTCTCCGATGTATTTGCGGCAGTTCAAAACATTTTATGTAGATTATTCTCTATTCTTGGCGCTGGAGCTTTACCTGTACTCACTTTTTTTAGATAGGATACTCCCTACCGTCAACTCCGTACATATACAATACATGGCTCATAGTGGTGATGCTAAAGAGCTGCTGGTTATCCTTGAGGTAGCGTAATTCACTAATAGTTCGCTAAATGAACTAGTTACAAATGTTGCATCGATTGAAGAAACTAACACTAAATATTAAAAAAGTATTATCTAACAATAGCGCTATAATTCTGTACTGACAAAATCTAAATTTGAAAAATAAAAAAGGCGCTATTTTTCAATAACGCCTAGATGCTGCACTGACATAACTGACAGAACCTATAAAAGCTCTCTTAATCTTGAGTTGATATAGTAACGCTCCGTTGGTCGCCCGCCTTGTCCTGTACTTTCAATTGACTGCCATGTTAGCCAGTCATGCCCTACTAAAATATCAAGCGCGTTCAGTACGTCTTCGCTATCAGTTAAGCCTTTCCAGTTTTTGCGGTGCAAGTCTCTTGCAGTGAAGCCGTGGTTTACCCAGTCGGTTTTGTCAGTTTTGTTACCTCCATTCTTAATCATTTTTATTATTCTATCAGCTAAATTAGAGGCTTTAATATTGGCGCTATCGGTCACTATGCTATAAATACGCATCATGTGAGTTTCTAACATATCATGCCATGCGAGGGCTGCATCAAGCGCTATCATACTGACTGCACCTAATGACGCGCCATGTTCGATGCAATCGACTAAGTGAAATATAAGCGCTAATGACGCTATAGTTTTGGGATATTTAGTTATATGCTCAGCTATCACGCTATGTTCACACTCATCAGCTTTAGCTTTTTGCTCATCGTACCAATTCATAAACTTTTTATAAGCGTCATCGGTGAAATGATAATAAGGTCGCTTGTGATAGTCATCGACTGGGTTTGCGCCATACTTGATGAAATCACATAAACTCATATTGTCGATGGTTTCAAACAAGTCATACACAATCTGCCTTATCTCAGCATTGGGTGCTATATCACGCTCTTTTAGCCCTTTGATATGGTCAGGATAGACGGCAAGCTGAAAACGTTGCATCAGTCCATCATTATCTAACCCCTTGATGGTTTTTTCTAAGTAGCGTTCAAGCTTGTTCGGTTGTATGCCACCGACAACAGACAAGCAATGATGTTCAATAAATATCGAACCTCTAATCACTCTATCCATAACATGGCTGCCAGTACCGTTAAAGGCTTCAAGATAGAAGTTGCGAGCATCATTATTTTGCTCACCGTTAAACGAGGCAAGTAAAGCTGTCAGTTCGTCACGTTCCACTAGCAAGCCATTATTGGTTTGGGTTAGTATCTCGCCTAGCTTTTGATAAGTACCATCATTAGCTATGTAGCGCTTCATAATGGGCTCGCTTTCATTAGCTTGCTGGGTTTCGGCTATCGTTTGCGCTTTTGCTTTGAGATCGTCATCAGTGATTTTGTGCTCAGCATCATCAGCTTGCTGAACTTGCTCTCTAGCAAGTTTTTGTAATTCACTTTTAACGGCTTTGGTCTTAAATTCATTAATCTCCTTTTGTGCTGCAAAGTCTTTTTGTGATTGCTCATAATCTGCTTTTGCTTTATACGTTAAGTTTTTAAGTGGCTTCATGCCAGCATCAAGTGCTGGGCTTTTTTTAGTCGATGGATTCCCAATAATAGCGCCCCATATATTTGGTACGATTTCCCAATCATCGTACATCTTTGGGTAAATACTAACCTTTGTACCGATGACGCTTGCTAACGCAGTTATCAGAGGTATTGCGATATATTCAGGTGGGGTGCTTAGGCGCTCAGCATGGTTATTCACGTAACGCTGTAAGCTATCAGGTAGCATTCCATCAGTTACATTCTTAACTGGTGGCAAGGTTTGGTTAATCAGTTTTGGCTTTGGTTTGCCTAGCGTCTGTAAGTCGATAACCTCTGCATCAGCTATTAAGTCATTATAGCTAGCCCCATACTGTATGGCTTCATATATGGGCGTATGTTCACATACAACTGCTTTAACATTCATCCCCTCAAGCTGTTTTAACTTTGCTTTATCGGCTGGCAGGGCAGTCACAATAATGGTTAACTGTCTTACTTTTTCAAACTCTGCTACCGTCTGCCTAAATAGACTAGGTACTATGCTAGTAATAACACTTGCTCGTACACCTGCATCTATATAAGAGTTATAGCAATTAATGGCATCGGTCAGGTTATCAATAGCTATAATCACATCATTAAAACCCATAGAGCCCAATATAAAGGCGCTGGGTTTGGCGGTGTCGGCTATAAAAGGTCTGCCTTTGCCATTAACCGGTACGCTGGCAAGGTTCACTATTTGCGCTTTGCTATCTTGCATGACTAATCCTAGGGAATTAGCGGTACCTAACTTTATTTCTCCTTTTAGTTGTCCAGAAAAAATGGTAATATCACAATGTAGTTTGTAGATATTAGTGTTTCCATGATTATTGATAAGGTTTTCTAATATTTCGTTGCCTGCTACGTCTGCCAACGTAGCTGCTTCAAAATCAGCTAAATACTGACCTAAGCCCATGCTTTGAGCATGGGCTTTTTCTTTGTTTGAATTAATCATTAGTTTCCTCCTGCACATCAGAAGGATTTAGGCTTTGCTTTTCTAGCCACTCTAGAACGTCCGCATTTCGCCAAGCCACCATTTTTGGAGATAGTTTAACACTTGCAGGAAACCTACCATCGTTACTCCACTCATGTAAAGTCGTTCTCGAAAATGGTAAAAGTGGCAGAATGTCTTTTGCTCTAGACATTCCCTGAAGCGGCAAAAGGTTACTAACCACACTTTTTTCAGTTTGGGTATTCTTTGTAGAATCTTTCATTCTAGCGTCTCCGTATATTACGATGATTATCCACCGCAACGAACAGTTACGGTGTAGCTAGAATATAAGGTAGGAATCATACATAGTCATCGCAACTTGCGACTTGCAAATCGCAACTTGCGAAAATTAGTCTAAACTACGTTTGTTAGCTTCTGTGAAGATCTTTTCAATATTGCTCTTGCTGAGCTTTGGAGTCTCCTTAGCAGTGATGTGATCAATTATTTCACTTTGATTAACAAAATTGATTTTGTTCTTTTTCTCAGTAGATAAAACTTTGGACTCTTGGTCTAATCCCAATATTATATCCTTAAGAGCGAATATAAGACGATAGGCGCTGTCCTTCACATCATTTAGATTTTCAGTAGGTTCTTGAAGTTGAGTAGCTCGCAGATCTCTCTTTAATCTATCGACTTCTACCTCTAATAGGTTTCTACCACGTTTTAAACGTTCAATATGCTCTCTAGCTTCTTCAAGTTCATTTTCTAAATAATCGTTTCTTTGCTTGTTTTTATATTCACTGACTATATTTAGTAATTCTTCTTTATCAAAAACTATTTCGCATTTCAAACCAGTTTTTAGGTGTTTTTCATTTATCTTGTCATTTATATTATATAAACAATAACCTAATGAAAGATCCTTATTTTTTAGATTTTCATTACTAATACTATAGATCTTAATTTTTTGAGCTACAGGATT
>NZ_JASDDJ010000007.1 GCF_030407455.1 Psychrobacter sp. 5A.1 | reverse complement strand
ATAAAGTACATAACATAAGAATAAACCAGCTCAAAGAAATTCACACATAAGAATAAAAGGGATATCATGAAAACGATTGCTTTTTTACTACACAATAACTTCGAACAGGCAGAGTACGAAGAGGTTAATAACCAGCTGAAAGACAAAGGTTATAAAACACTTCTCATCACAACCAATAACGAAAAAGAAGTACAAGCCATGCAACAGGACGTAAAAAAAGGCGATACTTTTACGGCTGATATCTTTGCAGAAGATGCTGACGTCTCTGAATATGATGCACTGGTTTTACCAGGTGGTACTGTCAACGCAGATACCATTCGTGGTAATCAGAAGGCCCATGCCATTATTCATGCTATCAATGACGCAGCAAAGCCATTGGCTGTTATATGTCACGCTCCTTGGATTCTGATTAATACTGGCATTGCCAAAGGCAAAACGCTTACCGCCTATCCTACACTGCAGACAGATTTAGAAAATGCTGGCGCACATTACGTGGATAAAACAGTACAAACCGATGGCAATCTAATTACCTCGCGTAATCCAGACGATATTACCAATTTCGTTGATGCCATCGATAAGGCATTATCTTGAGTTTTTTGTCCTCTAATCAATGATGAATGCTTCATAAACCCCATAAATTCTAATAAATCTTAATTGTTCATCACCATAACTAAGGAAAATACTATGTCAAACGCTAATCCAAACGATACCAAGCTTGAGCAACAACGTTCTGATTCAGCTGCCGCTGCGCTGAAAGACCAGACCGAAAATAACCATACTGAACATAGCGAAGCTGCTGCTGACCGTATTGCAGACAATGTAGAAAGTGCCAAAGAAGACAAGTAAGGTTTTTGATATGTCACCTGTGACATTAATGCGCGTATAGTTCGCACGTCTTAATATCGACGAGTGCAACTACAGTTAGTCCAAAAAATAATAATTCAGGAGCTAATATGAGCAATTCGCCGAACAATATGGACGAGCAAGAAAGAGAGATTGAAAAGCTTGCAGACGATATCAACCCTAGTGAGCATGCCACTCCTGAAAGTCTGGCGGAAGTGACTACAGCCGCACCGCTTGCAGATGATGAGCTAGGTGGTAATGCGACAGAAGCTGATGTTAAGAGATAGCCAAATGGCAATACTGTTGATAGATAATCTTCTAACAAAAGCCAAATCTAACGTTACAAGTATTGTGAAAAACTGCTGATAGTTCAGCAGTTTTTTGTTATAATTGCCTTCACATTTAAATTAGGTTTTAGATAATTTATTGTATTTAGCCCATTACCTCAATTAGGTACTGAAATTGCTAAACATAATGTATGAGTCTAAACGTATTAAATGGTTGTTTCTAACTGAGCTTGTCGTACACTAGGTCAACTCTAGTAATGCAGGGTTGTCCTGAATGGCGTGCAGGTTAAATTACTATTATTCTAATGCTTTAAAGTCGACTCAAATGATAGTCTGTCTTAAAGTTTTTAGCAT
The DNA here is from genome assembly GCF_030407455.1 of Psychrobacter sp. 5A.1. Classification (GTDB taxonomy): domain Bacteria; phylum Pseudomonadota; class Gammaproteobacteria; order Pseudomonadales; family Moraxellaceae; genus Psychrobacter. The sequence goes on along the minus strand of NZ_JASDDJ010000007.1, from coordinate 81,458 downwards.
TGCCGGAGATATTTATGCTAACTAATACCGATCGTGAACAAATCATCGCTCAATACCAACGTGGCGAAAACGACACTGGCTCCCCTGAAGTTCAAGTAGCTTTGTTGAGTGCTCGTATCAATGATTTGCAGAACCATTTTAAAGCACATAAAGCTGACCATCATAGCCGTCGCGGTCTTATCCGTATGGTTAACACGCGTCGCAAATTGCTTGATTACCTAAAAGGTAAAGATCTTGGTCGCTATACCACTCTTATTAGCCAGTTAGGTCTACGTCGTTAATCTAACGACAATAGTACGAGTGGGTGCTAAAACAAAAGACGCCATCATATGGCACTATCTTAGACTTTTTGCTAAACCGCTTGGAATTTGCTTGTTGGTATCGATAAAATAGATTTTTCTAAAAACGGTGTGGAATAGTTTCACGCCGTTTTTTTATGCTTATTCATTTTGAAGGCAGCATTCAGATAGCGTGATTTGTGATGGACATTTTGCGATAGGCAAGAGGAATATTGGCGCAAACAGGGCTAACTGAGCCTCGTAGTGAGTATTTCTTGCCGATAAGTGTGCTACTTTGCAATTAATTGGTCAATGACCATAAATCACTGTAAAATAATGCCTTGTGAGTTTGATAGCATCTCTACTACATATACGGCGATTTTTTGTAAAATATTTGTCTTTTAGCTTATAGATGAGCCAGTTGTACAAAGTAAATAGCCGACCTTCAACAGCGTAAAAAAATAGCCTGTATGGTTTTTAGCACCGAAGTCTTTTGACTTAAAGTCTTTTTGATAGTATTTATAGTAAAGCCAAAATTGAACGACCAAATATACATAATAGTACGATGTCTAGCACAGACAAATATATGAGATAACCAAGTAGCGTTATTGGCATTAATTGAGAGAATTTCTGATAGAAAAAATGTCAATTAGTAGCCATATACACAGAATTTTTATGACAGATATCAGCTTGTTATGTTGCTGATATCACTTTTGTCAGTCAACATTAGGAAGATTATATGACAATGTTTAATACCATTAAGCGTGAATTTCAGTATGGCAACCAGCAGGTTGTTATCGAGACAGGCCGTATTGCCCGTCAAGCAAACTCTATTTTAGTACACATGGGTGGCGTGACTGTGCTAGTTGCAGCGGTCGTAAAATCAGAGGCCAAAGAAGGTCAAAACTTCTTTCCGCTAACCGTAAACTACCAAGAAAAAATGTATGCAGCGGGTAAAATCCCAGGTGCTTACGGCAAACGTGAAGGCCGCGCGAGCGAGTTTGAAACCCTAACGTCACGTTTGATTGACCGTCCGATTCGTCCACTATTCCCAGAAGGCTATGTGAACGAAATTCAGATTACAGCGACGGTTGTATCATCAGACAAAACTCAGTCTGCAGACATCGCTGCACTAATCGGTGCTTCGGCAGCTTTGGCTATCTCTGACGCACCATTTAATGGTCCTGTTGCTGCTGCTCGTGTTGGCTTTATCAACGGTGAATACCTGTTGAACCCAACGATTGAACAGCTCAAAGAGAGTGATCTTGACTTGGTTGTGGCTGGTACGAAGTCTGCGGTATTGATGGTTGAATCTGAAGCGGCAGAGCTTTCAGAAGATCAGATGCTAGGCGCGGTATTATACGGTCATCAGCAACAGCAAATCGTCATCGACAACATTGCGTCAATGGCAGAAGAAATCGGTACTGCTAAGCAACAGTATAGTGCCCCTGAGCGCGACCAAGCGCTTACCAGCAGCATGAAAGAGCAGTTCGGTGAGCAAGTGGCTGACGCTTACACTACCACAGACAAGCAAGAACGTTACGCTAAGCTTGACGAAATCAAGCAATCAATTATCGATGCACTTGCTGGTGATGCTGAGTCAGAAACTTATGCTGAAACGGTATCTGAGCTAAAAGAAATCTATAACGACCTTAAGTATCGTACCGTTCGTGACAATATCTTGTCAGGTAAGCCACGTATCGATGGTCGTGATCTTGAGACCGTTCGCGCGCTTGACGTACAAGTTGGTGTATTGCCATTCACGCATGGTTCAGCATTATTCACTCGTGGTGAGACGCAAGCATTGGTTACCACCACATTGGGTAACAGTCGTGACGTCAACATGATTGACTCGCTAGGTGGCACTATCCGTGACCATTTCATGCTGCATTACAACTTCCCGCATTTCTCAGTAGGTGAAACGGGCCGTGAAGGTATTCCAAAACGTCGTGAAATCGGTCATGGCCGTTTAGCACGTCGCGGTGTACAAGCAATGCTTCCAGATAGCGAACGCTTCCCATATGTCATCCGTGTGGTATCAGAGATTACTGAATCAAACGGTTCATCTTCTATGGCGTCTGTTTGTGGTGCAAGTTTGGCATTGATGGATGCAGGCGTACCATTAAAAGCACCAGTTGCTGGTATCGCGATGGGTCTGGTTAAAGAAGGCGAGCGTTTCGCAGTACTCTCAGACATCTTAGGTGATGAAGATCATCTTGGCGATATGGACTTTAAAGTTGCTGGTTCTAAAGACGGTATCACTGCGCTGCAGATGGATATCAAAATCGAAGGTATTACGCCTGATATCATGGAGCAAGCGCTTAAGCAAGCCCATGCCGGTCGTATCCATATCCTAGATGCGATGAATAAAGTATTGCCAGAGAGCCGTACTGAAATTAACGCTCATGCGCCTAACTATGCGGTTATCGAAATCAATCCGGACAAAATCCGTGATGTAATCGGTAAAGGCGGCGCGATGATTCGTCAGCTAACGGAAGAAACTGGCGCCGTTATCGATATCGATGATGGTGGCACGATTCGTATCTTTGGTGAAAACAAAGCAGCGACTAAAGCCGCTATTGGTAAAATCGAAGCATTGACTGCTGAAGTTGAAGTTGGTAAAACTTACGAAGGTACAGTTGCTCGTATTGTTGACTTCGGTGCATTTGTTAACGTATTGCCAAACACTGATGGCCTAGTACATATCTCACAAATCGCAGAAGAGCGCGTAGAAAATGTATCTGACTATCTAAAAGAAGGTCAGATCGTCAAAGTGCTTGTCCAAGACGTTGACAACCGTGGTCGTATTAAGCTGACTATGAAAGGTATTGAGCAGAACTAATACTTAATATTTGATGTAGTTTAAGTCATAAAAAACCGCCTTGAGGTGCTCATTCAGAGTATCCAAGGCGGTTTTTTTATGTGCTCAAAAAAGACGATGACCTAGGGCATGTCATTATTTAGATTGTGGGGCTCAAAATGAGAAAAATTGCAGCCAAACAAGGAAGGACTCGCCGTAAATATGGAACATGTTGACAAGATCTCTGAGGATGTTTGACAAAATTTAGCCATTTTAAGACCACTAAATGTATCAATGTGCTAATTGATGACCCGTCCTAGCTAGAAGGCCATTTATAAATTGATATTTTTAGGCAGATGTATGTCGATATGCAGATTTGGCAAGTCTTGTAAGTACTCAATCAGTAAAGGCAGCGTCTCAGTATACCAATCTAAAGGAAGCGAATTTGAGCCATCATTTTTGTTGGATTCAGCATCACGCGGGTTTTCATAAATGATCGGGCGTGCAAGTAGAGCCACTCTACGAATACCTTGATAGCATATGAGTGAGATCATTTGCTGCTGAAAATCAACCAACGCTGCAGTTAGCCAGCGTATGCGAGCTGGATGATAAGGATGATCTGATATAACAAGGTTAGCAATATAACTTGGTTGATTGCCGTTACTACTGATACCAAGCCCAGCTTGTTCACGTGTGCGCTTATGAAGCAGGCAGCTACCCACGATCAGACTTCCATCACGGCAGGCACGATGGTAGCGCTGATAGTTATCGGGAAATAACGTCTTTGCTCGCGTAAGAACAGGGTCCAAAACGACCCCAGCATTATTGACAGGTAAAACAAGTAGCTGCGCACTGCTATTTAAAATAGAGGCATGCGTGAGTTGTAGTTTCGCCATCGTATGCCTCTTGATAAAAGTATGCAGTTACTGCGCCTGTGTTTTAGTAGAGCTGGCTGCTTCTAGTTGGGCTATTTGCTGTTCAAGCAGGTCAATTTGTTCGGCCTTCATATCGGTCAACTGTTTGTTCATAGTCAGTTGTTCGGTAGTCAGTTTTTCTTGTTCGGCCAGTCGCTTGCGCTCGTCTTCTAGACGATCAATTTCTTCTTTGGCTAGGCTGTCCGTTTCTGGTAAAGGTGCCTCTAATATAGCAGCAGGATTTGGTATCGTACTACTTTCATCATTTGCTTCGATGGAGGTTTCATCTGTCAACATACTGTCATTAAGCGCAGTATTGTCAGGTTCTTCAGACGTATTTTCTGTTGTTAACTCTGTTTGTAGCGGTTCCGTCATTGGTACTGACGTTGTACCTTGAACAGGTAGAGTAGATTCAGTGCCAGATCTTCCTAAAATCAAATAGCCAATAGCAATAAGCAACAATACTAAAATAAGCACGACCCAAATTTTTTGGCGTATTTTAGTCACTTTTTTCTTGGAGAAGTGGGTTGGTAAAGGGCGAATGTTTTCTCGTTTCATATTATGATCGATTCATGTCAAGAATATAATTAGCCATACTATAGCAAACTCAAAATAAAAAGCCTATCTATTGATAGATAGGCTTAATGGATTATTAAATAATAAAGTATTTGTGACTGTTCAATACGGCCTAAATTGGTTTTTAAAAATAGATATTTAAGATTTAAATTTCACTGTGCCACTGGTGCCAGTTGCCATAGCATCACGTGCCATTTGATCTTCTAAGTGGTTTTTTGCACTGATGGCATCTGGGTCGGGGCGATGCTCTGTGTGTCCGCACTGAGTACATTCAATGTATTCATCGGGTGCAGGCGTGACGATATTGACTTGAACGACCGCATCCATTTCCTGACATTTTGGACAACGCACGCCTGCTAAAAATCGGCGCTTAGGACTCGATGACTGATAACGCATTTAGATGACCTCGCGCGTCATTTTGGTATTGTCGGCATCAATATTTTCAATATTAGCAAAACCGCTATGGCGTAGTAAGGCATCGATACTGGCGCTACGACCACGGAAGTTTTCAAAATTGGTTTTGGCTGGGAAACTGCCACCAACAGACAAGACAGACTCGCGGAATGCTTTACCTGTCGCTGGGTTAAAAATACCTTCTTCTTCAAACTTACTAAACGCGTCAGCTGATAGCAGCTCCGCCCATTTATAAGAGTAATAACCTGCGGCATAACCACCCGCGAAAATGTGACTAAAACCGTTTGCAAAGCGGTTATAGTCAGGTGTCTGCATAATAGCAATGTCATTTCGGACGGTGTTGAGCGTCTCTAAAATATCGTCATAGCTAAGCGCTGGCGTGTGAGCATGAATCAGTAAATCAAACAATGCAAACTCGATTTGGCGCAGCGTTTGCAGTCCACTCTGGAAGTTTTTGACTGCTAATAGGGCATCAAGTTTGTCTTTAGGTAACGGTTCGCCAGTCTCAACGTGACTGCTGATAAGCGCGATGCCTTCAGCGTCCCAAGCCCAGTTTTCCATAAACTGACTTGGAAGCTCTACCGCATCCCACTCAACACCATTGACACCAGCGACATCACCGACCGTCACTTGGGTCAACAAATGATGTAATCCATGACCGAATTCATGGAACAAGGTCAGTACTTCGTCATGAGTCAATAAGCTTGGCTTACCATCAAGTGCTGGCGTGAAATTACCGACCATAAAGCAAACAGGCAGCTGCTGGTGATCTTGCTCGTCATAGCTATAACGAGACTGAAAACCATTCATCCAGGCACCGCCTCGCTTACCACTGCGAGCAAATAGGTCAAAATAGAAGCCGCCAAGCAAGCGATCGTCCGCATCAAATAGCTGATAAAAATGCACATCGTTATGCCAACGTGATACAGATTCACTTTGCTCTTGTACTTTGATACCGTACAAACGCTCGACGATAGCAAACAAGCCACTAATCACTTTAGGTAATGGGAAATAAGGGCGAATCTCTTCTTGTGACAAACTAAACTCGCTTTGTTTTACCTTTTCAGCGATATAGGCACTATCCCACGGCTGCAATTCGTCAATGCCATAATCGCTTGCGTATTTCTGCAATTGTGCCAAATCTGCTTTGGCAGCAGGGGTTGCTTGTGCTGCCAGATTGCGCAAGAACGTTTCAACTTCTAAGACACTGTCTGCCATTTTGGTTGATAGAGATACTTCGGCATAATTTGCAAAACCCAGTAGCGTGGCTTTTTGCTCGCGTAACGCGAGGATTTGACTCATGATATCAGCGTTATTTAGCGACTCACCTTTGGCATTGGTGTGCGTGTCGAACTCAGAAGCGCGTGTGACATAAGCATGATATAGCGTCTCACGCAGACTGCGATCATCCGCATGAGTCATGACCGCTAAATATACGGGAATATTTAAACTCGCGACATAATAAGGGCTAGGGAGCGCATCTACATCTGATTGGCTAAGGGTGCCGCTGGCAAGCTCGCGAGCCTTGTACTGCTCACCTGCATCTGCCAATAGTGCCAAACCACTCTCTGTTAGGCCCTTTAATTGCGAGTCCTCCAAAGGCCATGCAAAGGCTTGCGTCGCATCCAAGATATTATCTGAAAATGTCGCAGATAAGGTAGATAGCTTACTTTGGATAGCCGCAAATTTTTCTTGCTCCACCTTAGGTAAGGCAACGCCTGATAACTCAAAGCTTCGTAGCGCAAGCTCAATGGCACGTGATCTCGCAGGCTCTAACGTAGCAAAAAATGCGGTGTCATTGACGATAGCTTGATAGCGATTAAACAACGGCTGATGCTGTCCCACTCGCGTACCGTAAGCAGATAGCTTTGGCAACAGCTCATGGTGAACATGACGAATATCATCATTACTCATCACACTATTGAGATGCGACAAAATACCCCAGCTACGATCCAATGCCAGATTAATATGGTCAAAGCTCATCACATCTGCCAGCGCTTGTTCAGCGCTTATTTTTTCAGCACTATCTTTTTCTATCACTGTTAGTGTATCTAAGAACGCATTGGCAGTATCAATGGCGTCAATCACTTGGTTCTGTAAAGTATGTGGTGCAGTGTCGGCAAAATCAACAAGGCGCAAATCTGAAGAAGTAGATGTCATAAAGGTATCCGATATTAGTGAATAAATTATTAAGTAAGCGTGATGTAATAAAAGGTATCAATTAACCAAAAATATAGTGCGTTGAATTTTTAGTATATTGTGGTTTTATAGGTAGGTTATATAAAAGATGGGTTCGTTTGGTAAAAATACAACCTAAGTGCTCATATACCATTCAAGGGATTAGAACGGTATTGGCAACATAACAGTAAATGGCGAGATTTTAATACTTAAATTCAGTACTTAAAGATGACTGCGCCAATAGAAGATGACGTTGGATAAATTGGCCCTTTAACAATACAGAGTGCTCTACTTACAAAGCGCTATCATTTGCTTGCAAATTAACCCTACAGTGAGTGGGGTATAGTTGTTAGCATCGAGGTAAAGGAATGCGAATATTTGGCATCGCTAGGATGCCAGAAAAACACGGATAGGAATTTATAAGCTTATAAAGAAAGATATAAGTAAAGAAATACATAAAGTTGAAAATGAACGATAATAAAACAAGGAGCAATACATGAAAGCGACTCTTAAAAGCTTACGTGAAACGAAAGCCAACCCTGCAGTAAGTATCTTTGTTAAGACACATCGTGAACATCCCGCCAACGAGCAAGACCCTATCGCTCTAAAAAATCAATTAAAAATTGTCGAAGAGCGTCTGACAAAAGAATACGATAAGCGCACGGCGACCACTATCTTAGACAATATCCAAAATAAAATCAGTGAGCTCAATCATAATTATAATCTCGATACTTTGGCCATATTTGCGAGTACAGATGATGTGCAAGTGGTTCGTATGCCAATTGACACAACAGAGCGCGTTGTGATTTCAGACAGATTTGCTACGCGTGACTTGGTTCGCGATATGGCCAGTGCGGTTCATTATTATACGGTGGTCTTGACCCGTGATAATGCGCGTTTGATTGAAGCGTCTAATGATCGTGTTGTTAGAGAATTCGACAAAGAGGATGATGTCCAAAACAACATGGAAAACATTCAGTTCCCTGTCGAAAATAACGGGCTATATACCACGGGTGATGGTGGTTCAGATCGCTCAGCAAACAATGAGAGTAGCCATTTAAAAGAGTTCTTTAACCAAGTTGACAAGAGTGTCCAAGAACTATGGGGCGAGCATAAAATGCCTCTCATAATAGTCGGTGATGCAAAAAATATTGGCTACTATAAAGAAGTCTGTGATCGTCCAGAAAACATCATTGCCACGGTATCGAACGCAACCAATTTAGAAGATGGTAGCGCTCAGCATATTGTAGATAGTGTACAAGCAGCCGTAGAAAACTATCGTACCTCACTACATCAAGCTGCGTTGGGTGAAATGGACAAAGCCCGCGGTGCGAATATGTTGCAGACGGATTTGCAGGAAGTGTATCGTAGCGCATTCCAAGGGGCTGGCGAGACGCTTTATGTACGCCGTGGCTACATACAGTCCGCTAAAATTGACGAAAAAGCACAGACCTTGAGCCCTGCAAATGATGCTACTACAGAAGGTATCACAGACGATGCCGTCGGTGAAATCATTGAGCATGTCATTCATAATGGCGGTGAGGCGGTATTTATGCCCCAAGACATCATGGGCGAAGATCAGCCGATTGCTCTAGTGACTCGGTACTAATTTGCCAAGGTATGTTTTAAAACGGCCTATTAATAATGATTGTTTTCGAATTAGCCATTGATGGCATATAGGTATAACATGGGAGCATTGGTTTGATAAGAACCAATGCTTTTTTTATGTTTATTATTACTACCATTGTGGGTGCTATCGCAGCTACGCTATCGATTTTTACTCTATAAATACTGAGTGTATAATTAATCAAACTATGACTACCACAAACTCTTTCATTTTAACCAGCTATAACATTCATAAAGGCATGTCACCGCTGAATCGACAAGTGAAAATGCAAGGCATTGCTCAAGCTTTAGAATCTGTGGGTTCGGATATATTGTGTTTGCAAGAAGTGCAAGGCCAAAACCTCAAACGCAATATACAATACAACGAATACCCCGATCAGTCTCAGCATGAATGGTTTGGCGAGTATTTGCAGCTACAGAATAGCTATGGCAAAAACTCAGAGTACGAGAATGGCCATCACGGCAATGCGGTATTGAGCCGTTTTCCGCTAGACCCAAAACATAATGTAAATATCACTGTCAATAAACTTGAGCAGCGCGGTGTCCTGCACTGTGAAGTCCAACCTATTGGTTGGGAGATGCCCGTTGTGGTGTTGTGTGCGCATTTGAACTTGTTTGAGCGCGATCGTATCAAGCAATATCAAGCGATTAGCGATTATGTGCGAAATGAGATTGCACCTGATCAACCCCTTATTTTGGCAGGTGATTTTAACGATTGGAAAAAGATGTCCTGCGATAAGCTGGCCACTAGCCTAGGTATGACAGAAGCCTTTAAACACTGCCATGGTAAGCTAATGCCAACGTTCCCAGCCAAGTTACCTGTACTCAGCTTAGATCGTATTTATGTGCGCAATTTGCTCGTGAAAGATGCATGGGTGCATACGGGGAAACCATGGTCGTCGCTATCGGATCATTTGCCTATCAGTGCTGAGCTTATGCTGCCCTAATAAATAAAATACGAGGATATTCTACGATGGCAACACCTTCTACTACTGATAACAATCAACAAGCTAACCATCACGTACCTAAGACTCAGCAGGCCGTACTTATACGTGAGTTCGGTGAGCCTGAAGTAATGACATACCAAGATGGTGCTGATGTTCCTGAACTACTGGACGACCAAGTATTGGTAAAAATCGCTTATGCTGGTATCAACCCTGTAGATTATAAAACCCGCCAAGGCAAAGGCTGGGGTGCGGAGAACATTCGTAAAGACAAGTTTGAGAATGGTCAGCCAGCTGTTTTAGGGTTTGATATATCAGGCGAAGTAGTCAGCAGCAATAGCGATGAGTTTGCTGTTGGAGATAGAGTAGCAGCCTTGACCTTTAGCGGTAGCGGTTATGCGCAATACGTGGCAGTAGATGCCAAGTTGCTTGCGAAAGTACCAGAAAATGTCACCTTAGCGCAGGCAGGTGCGTTGCCTTGTATCGGACAAACGGCGTTACAGTTTGTGGATTTTGCCGATATCAAAAAAGGTGAGCATGTTGTGATTAATGCGCCAGCAGGCGGTGTCGGTCACTTATTGATTCAGCTATTAATGAATAAAGTGGCTAAAAATAATATTAAAGTGACAGTTATCTGCTCGCCAGAAAAGTACGCCAAGCTTGATGAGTTAATAGACAAATCTAAGTTGGTAGGTTGGATAGATTATACCAAGGATGAAGACTTCCCTGATTTGCAAGCCGATGTGTTGCTCGATTTGGTCGGTGATGAAGCTGGTGTCCGTGCGCTGAGTGTGCTCAAATCTGGCGCACGTGTGAATGTGTTACCAACTATCTGGGTTGATAAGCTCAAAGAAGCTGGTAAGCAAAAAAACTTAGAAGTGGCAGGTTATAAGTCGCAGCGTAGCGGTCAAGATATGGCGCGTGTGTTACAGCAAGTGGCTGATGGTAAGCTGACCTTAAAAATTCAAAAAACCTATCCACTCTCTGAAGTGGTTGCGGCTCATCATGAGCTACAAAAAGGTGATGCCTTTGGCAAGATAGTTTTGCAGGCGGATTAACCCAATATCATTTGCCGAAACGTTAGGCTAATACGTCCCGCTGCAACAGTTTTAGTTTTTGTAATGGTGTGCTTCCAAAAGGTTTGCGTATCGCCATGCATGACCACTAGCTGACCTGACTCAAGATGAAGCTCGACTTTATCTTGAGTTTTTTTATGCTTCAAGACAAATTTTCGTGTGGCACCAAGAGATAAAGAGGCAATGATGGGTTGATGACCTAATTCTTTTTCGTCGTCCGCATGATAGCCCATACCCTCAGAGCCAGAAGGATAATAATTGAGCAGACAGGTATTAAAATTAGCGATAACACCGATTTCTGCCAGTAACTCTTCTATGTGCTGCTTTACTTGAAACACGGTGCTCGACCACGGGACTGTCTGCCGTACCTGTCCTGAGTAGTGATAATTGGCCTCTTTTTCGCCCATCCAAACGATTTTTCGAGTCGTCACATGGGTCTGACCAAACAGCGTCACGATATCTGACTGCCAAGGTAGCTCGGTCAATAAAGTGTCATATCGCACATCGGCATCGTGTATGACGATTCCTAAATCATTGACATTACCGTCGTAAGGCAACAGATTGTCAGTCGGTGCAGGCGCAAAGAGATCCGTCATGATTAAGCTTACTTGTGACGCTGTTGATAATTTTCATTGATGATTTGGGCACATAATTCAGGTGCTTCCATGGGCAGTAGATGACCATAGTCTAGCAACGATATGATGCTGCTATCAGGGACGAATTTTTGCCAGTGTTGTCGCACCTTATTACTGATGAATAAAGTCGGTTTGCCTGTAATTAAGGTATAGGGACAGCTTAGTTTTTTGAGCGCAGCATCGATATGAGGTGCGCCAAAATAGTTGGCCAGCTCTTGCTCGGGTGCAAATAACAGCGTGTAACTGCCATCAGGATTTTTGCTCAGGCTTTGCGCTGCGAACACTTGTAAGTGCGCATCACTGATACGCTTATAAGCACGCTGTGCACGTAGGCTTTCATAATAATCATGGACGGTTGGCCAAGTAGATTGTTTGGTGAGGGTACTTTTGAACGGTTCGCGACTCAGCAAGTATTGACGTGGTAGCAAGTTGTACAGCGTGGCTTGTTTTTTGGTAAATGTCACAGGCTCTATGAGGTATAGCTGTGAGAATAGCTCTGGGCGCTTCGCTGCTGCCATCGCCGTCGCCGTGGCACCTTGTGAGTGTCCAATACCAACGACTGGCTTGTCTTGTGTTTTTTCTAAAAACTCAATCAGCATGTCGGCATCTTGCTCGCGAGTGAGGCGGCGGCTCTGCGGCTTATCATGCCAATAACCACGTAGGGCAAGTGAGCTGATATCAAACTCGGTCGCCAGCTCGTTCAACAATGGCGTATAGGTGCCAACAGTGAAACTATTACCGCCATAAAAGTGTGCTGGTGTTCGCTGAGGGATTTTTGACGCTACTGGCTGGTTGAGCTGGCTAAGACGATAGTAACGCGCTTGTTTTCCGCCAAGGTTAATGCTGTTTGAGTATGCTTCCATAGAATAAACACTTCCTTGTGATTTATTTATTATGACTGATTTATTGCAGGCTGTTTATTGCAATTTGCTTTTTTGCAGCTTTTCTCAATACGGTCTAATTGTCTTCACCTAAGAAGCCACCACTTTGACGATGCCACAGTCGAGCATAGACGCCGTTTAAGGCCAATAGCTCATCATGACTGCCTTGCTCGATGATGTGTCCTTGATGCATGACGACCAGTCTATCAAGCGCGGCAATGGTAGAAAGACGATGCGCGATAGCGATGACAGTTTTGCCCGTCATGATGTCATTTAGACTCTCGGTAATGGCATATTCAATCTCAGAGTCTAATGCACTGGTCGCCTCATCTAAGAGCAAAATCGGTGCGTTTTTTAGCATAACACGTGAGATAGCGATACGCTGACGTTGACCGCCAGATAATTTGACTCCGCGTTCACCCACTTGAGTATCGAGTGCCTTATTACCTTTATCATCATACAAGTCTTTGATGAAATCCCATGCTTGGGCTTGTTTGGCGGCAATCATAATCTCTTCGTCAGTAGCATCAGGACGACCATAAGCGATGTTTTCACGCACCGTACGATGTAGCAATGACGTATCTTGAGTCACCATACCGATCTGTTGGCGTAAGGACTCTTGTGTGACGTCGTCAATGGCTTGACCATCAATCAATATTTTGCCGCTATCGACATCAAAAAAGCGCAGTAATAAATTGACCAAGGTTGATTTACCAGCACCTGAGCGCCCGACCAGACCGATTTTTTCACCTGGTTTGATGTCTAAATAGAAGTTGTCTAACAGCTTGGTGTGTGAGCTAGTACCGTCACTAGACGCATCTGATTGCTCATTGTTTTCTTCGTCATGCTCATAACTGAAGTCAACATGGTCGAATACGATGCGCCCATGAGTCACGGCAAGCGCTGGTGCATCAGGTTTATCAACGATCGTCTGCGGCGCTGACAAGGTGCGCATACCATCTTGTACCGTACCGATGCTTTCAAACAAGCTGGCCGTCTGCCACATGATCCAACGTGTCAAACCATTCAGGCGTAATGCCATGGCAGTCGCAGCGGCAATCGCGCCGACACCGACTGCGCCTTGTTGCCATAAGTACAGCCCAATGCCTGCCGTACTACTGACCAAAATAACACTGATAAGATGGGTTGATACCTCTAAATAGCTGACCCAACGCATCTGCGCATGCACTGTACCTAGAAACTGCCCCATGGCATTTTTGGCATAACCCAGCTCACGACGCGAATGGCTAAACAGTTTTACCGTCATGATATTGGCATAAGCATCAGTAATTCGCCCTGTCATCAATGCACGGGCATCTGCTTGCACAATGGCTGTCTGTTTGAGCTTGGGAATAAAGTACCAAATGGTGATGGCAACCAAAACGAGCCAAATAAGAAAAGGAATGAGTAGTAAGCTGTCTAAATTGAATAAAATCACCCCTGAGGTGATAAAGTAGACGGAGACATACATAAACATATCAGTGACGGTCATCACGGTATCGCGTACTGCCAATGCCGTTTGCATGACTTTTGCAGACACGCGACCCGAAAATTCATCTTGGTAAAACTGCATAGACTGCCCAAGCATACGCTGATGAAAACGCCAGCGCATCTGCATGGGAAATACGCCTTGCAAGGTTTGAAAGTGGATAAACGATGACAAGGCAATCCACAATGGGCTGACGATCATAACTGCTAGCATCATCAGCAGCATATCGCCTTTTTCTAACCATAAATTCTGCGGTGTATACACGCCGAGCCAGTCAACGATATTACCAATCCAAGCAAACAGCATGGCCTCGTAGATACCGATACCAGCGGACAAAATCATAAAAATTAGTAGCCAGCCACGTAGACCATTGGTACATGCCCACAGAAACTTTAGCATGCCATCACGAGGTGACGGTAATGGCATGGGCGTGTCTGGAAAGGCGGGCAGACGGTTTTCAAAAAAGCGAAATAGAGCATTCATAGGCGGTAATAAAACATCAATAGCAGTACGTCAAGATAAACGAAATAACGCATTATCTTAAATCTTTACTTTTGTGATTAGGGTTAAGCGCTATTTTAGCAAACTTACCAATCATACCTGCATGCTAATTGTAATTTGCTCAAGCATAGAGGCTGTATTTGATGCCTGAATAAAAGCGATGATAAATAGTTTGCTGTAAAAAACATATTTTGTTACATTCTATCCCAAAACGTATTTAGGGCGTGTCATCAATTAGCACATTGATACATTTAGTGGCCTTAAAATGGCTAAATTTTGTCAAACATCATCAGAAATCTTGTCAATATGTTCATATTTACGGCGAGTTATTCCTTGTTTGGCTGCAATTTTTCTCATTTTAAGTCCCACAATTTAAATGATGAAACATCCTAGGTGCTTGAAGGTTACTCTTATGGTTTTTCTAAAAAATCAGACAGATAGCGGATGATTGGCTGAGTAATGTGTGACCAATATATGACTCATAACCACGCAACATTGAAGTTCAAAAAGGTAAAAGTTAATGATGTATTTAACCATAGCGGTGCTATGTAGCGTCGCCGTCTCAGTACTTTTAAAAATATTGCGTCATAAGAATATCGACATTCGTCAGACCATCGTTGCTGGCTATCCAGTGGCTTTTTTATTGACATGGATGTTGCTAAAGCCTGATTTGGGTGCCATACATGCGCTTGATAATGCTTGGGGTATTATTCTTGCGCTTGGCATATTATTGCCTGCCGTGTTCATTATTCTTGGACGTGCCATTGAAGCAGTCGGTATGGTGGCAACCGATGCTGCTCAGCGCTTATCATTAATCATCCCTATCGTGGCGGCTTTTTTGCTATTCGGTGAGGTGTTAACGGGTACGCGTCTGCTGGGACTGGCATTGGGTGTTTTCGCACTAGGCGCATTGGTCTATCGTCCACAGCATAATGATATTAATCGGCAAGCAAAGCACACGCCACTATGGTTGTTTGGTGTCTGGGCAGGCTATGGCATCATTGATATTTTATTCAAACAAGTAGCCAAACAGGGCAGTGCTTTTCCATTGACTTTATTTGTAAGCTTTGGCGTGGCGGGTTTATTGCTGTTTATTTATCTACTGGTTACGCGAGTGCGCTGGCAAGGAAATACGCTTGCGGCGGGACTGCTATTGGGTACGCTTAATATGGGTAATATCTATGCCTATGTACGTGCGCATCAAGTATTGTCAGACACACCCAGTATCGTCTTTACTGGTATGAATGTCGGCGTTATCGCAGTCGCTACCTTAATTGGTGTTGGGATCTTTAAAGAGCAGCTTAACCGTATCAATGTATTGGGTTTACTGTTGGCGATATGCTGCGTTGCCGTGCTGTTTTTGGCTTAGGATTTTTAACCTATAGGCATGAATATGCTGATGATTTTACAAAATCATTAACGTATCAGATATAGGCACAAAGAGAGTCCTATGATAAGGTTATCTACGATCAATACAGCAAACATAAGCTGGCAAAAATCGATTGGCTTTGTGACACTTGACCTCAATAAATAAAAATAGGATGCACTCTCAATGGAATACGAAAAACAATTACAGCGCGTAAAAACCAGTTCAGGTTTCATCGCAGCACTAGATCAAAGTGGCGGTAGCACACCAAAGGCGCTAGAAAACTATGGTGTCAGTGGCGACGGTTATGATAATGACGAAGCCATGTTCGATTTAGTACACGAGATGCGTGCTCGTATGATGACTTGTACCGCTTTTGATAATGAGCGGGTACTTGGCGCGATTTTATTCGAAGATACCATGGAGCGTGAGGTCAATGGCAAATCAACGGCCAACTATCTGTGGGAAGATAAGAATATTGTGCCATTCTTAAAAGTGGATAAAGGCTTGGCTGAGCAAATGAATGGCGTGCAAGTCATGCGCCCGATGCCAGATTTAGACTTACTACTCGATAAAGCAAAAGCTTATCCCATATTTGGTACCAAAATGCGCTCAGTGGTTTATGAGCCAAACGTCGATGGTATCGAGCTGGTCGTACAGCAGCAGTTTGATGTGGCAAAGCAGATAATCTCAAAAGGCTTGATGCCAATTGTTGAGCCTGAAGTAGATATTAACAGTAGCAAAAAGCATGAATGCGAAGTTATATTGAAGACCAGTATTTTGCATAATCTAGATCGTTTGAACGATGAGCAGCAAGTCATGCTAAAACTGACATTGCCAGAAGAAGCGGGTTTTTATCAAGAGCTGATCGATCATCCAAAAGTATTAAAAGTCGTGGCGTTGTCGGGTGGTTATAGTCGTAGTGATGCTTGTGCTAAGCTGAAGCAAAACCCCGGTATGATTGCCAGCTTCTCACGTGCCTTTACCGAAGGTTTGAGTAAGCAACAGAGTGATGAAGAATTCACCAATGTCATTGATGCGTCAATCGAAGAGATTTATGAGGCGTCGAAGGTTTAAGTTTACAATAAACAAGATTGAAGTAAATTAAAGATATAAAAAAAGCTTGAACCCAGTGGTTGGATTCAAGCTTTTTTTTAGGGTATTAACGATTAAAAGGTCGTTTGCAAAGCGATGCTCGCGCCGTGGTCATCATAGTTATCGCGCCACTCTCCGCGATAGCCTGCTGATATCTTCATATTAGCCATCGGCGTATAGCTAAGACCGATACCAGCGATGCCGATTTCACGGCCAACCTCTTGTCCGATAGTCGTAAACTTGTCATTAGGCATGCCTACAAAGCTGGCGGTAATATCTGACTGTTGATCACCATTCTCAATCGCTGCTGCTAATTGACCAGTCAGCGCCAGTTTTGATGTCAAAAGCTGTGACATCCGTAGACCAGCTGTCCAACGCATAGACTCATAAGTATTTTCACTAACGTCTAAGTTATAAACGCCAGCACCAGTTTCACGATATCCATCACTTTTTGCTTGAGCGTAGTTGAGCTGAGCAAATGGCGTCAGATTACGTTGCTCATTACCAATGCGATGCGTCACTCCTAATCCTGCCTGTAAGGTATCGACAGAGTAGTCTGACTGTGCAATAGGGCTATTCGATAGCGCTAAATGGCGTTCACCTTCGACATCACTGCTACCGGCACCTGCATGGAAATTCACCTGCGTCGCTTCACCTGCAGCATAATTACCATATCCTAGAACCTGCCAGTTTTTTGCTGTTAATTCATGGTCGAGGCGGCTGCCATCTGTGTCGGCATCGCTTTGAATATAAGAGACCGCCAGACCTAGATTAAGGTCAGTATTAATTGGTGTATCCAAACCAATAATAGCGCCATAACCTTCCGTGTCATAACCAGTGATACCGTTTTCTGTATCATGATTGCTGTTATTACCGATTAGCTTTGCCCAAATATTACGCTCAGATGTAATAGGGCTATGCTCACTGATTGCATCACTTGCCGCGTAGTTGGCATCAGTAATAATACGATTGGTCGCACCCATAAACAACGGCTGTAGTTGATAGGCAGTATTATTCATTCTGATTTGGCGTTGCTCTAGCGTTGGGTTGTTTACAAGGTCTTCGGTATCAGTAATCAGTTGAAGAGCTAATGGACTCGTTGTATTTATCATTGCTTTATCTAATACAGCAGCAAGACTTAACGCCTGTTTATCAGACTGGCTGTTAGCAGCATTAACGAAGGTTGAGTCTGTAGCGGTTGGATCAACAACAATCGGCGTTTCAGGTTTAACTGGCGTTTCAGGTTTAACTGGTGTTTCAGGTTTAACTGGTGTTTCAGGTTCAACTGGTGTTTCAGGTTCAACTGGTGTTTCAGGTTCAACTGGTGTTTCAGGTTCAACTGGTGTTTCAGGTTCAACTGGTGCTGTACCCATTTTTAAATGTACAGCATTAGCGTCACTGTAATCTGCGTAAAAACTGACCAGTGGGCTGTTATCGCTGACTGATACAAACTTACCAGTCCGACTGTCTGCACTAACGATATTTTTCCACTCATTACTGCCTGCCATGCCTGCGATAGCTTCAGAAGCGTATACTTTTAAAGCCCCTTTGCTGATATCAGCATTACCATTAACGACTAATTGACCATAACTTTTTAGATTACCTTCCTCTTCGATATCAAGGGCAATACCTAGCGTTTCATTTGTCGCCATAGTATAGTCGCCGTTCAACTTCAGAATACCTTCAGTAATTAAGGTTTCGCCTGTCCATTGCTTGCTGTTAGCAGACATCGTCAAAGTCCCAGTACCAACTTTAGAGAACCCTCCTTTGACTGCTTCAAAATCCACAGTGCCTACATTACCCATCAGTACAGCATTTGAGTTAATCGTGACATCATTATCAATAACATCAAATATTAGACCGTTTGAACCTATTTTGATGGGCTGCTTGTCGGTAAAGTTGGCAAAAAGATTTGGTTGATCATTTCCAATAGTTAAATCTGCACCATCAAAATAAACATCAGAAAGTGTCGAGTCAACACCACGCGAAATATTGTCAACCGTTAAAAACCCATTATTAACGACCCTTAGAGTCCCTGACCCTTCATTACCAACTATAAGGTTACCAGCATCGACAAGAGCACTATCAATGTTGAGCTCACCGATACCTGTTGTAGTATCACCAATAATAGTATCTTCTGAGATCTCCATTCCAATAGACCAAGCACGATCATCAACATCATAAGTGTTGTTAATGTTTACGATGCCTTTGCCTTCTCCGCCTATTACGAGGCGCTCACTATCAATGCTACTCGTAAAAAAGTTTGAACCGCCATCTAAATTAACAGTACCAACTCCTGTTGTAGCATCTCCCACTGTCATAAGGCTATTTACGGATACACTACCGCCATTTTTAACGTCAAGTGTACCTGTTCCAAGTAAACCAACAGCTAGACCATTATTACCAATGCTAATAGTTGATTTATCGAGAACAACTTCACCTACAGAGCCTTCGTTATAGCCTATACGCATCTGGTTTGCGGTCAAGCTAGATTGTTCAGTTAGGTTTAAGTTACCTAGTGTCTCTGCACCTACTAAAACTTCGTTTGCGATATTAACGATAGCGTTGTCAATCTTTACATCACCTATATTGCCACCTTGGGCATTGGGCTCTTGATTGCCAATCCAAAGGTTATCCGCCGTAACTGAAGCATTGGTATTTACCAAAAAATTACCACTACCGTCGTTCTGTCCAATGAGTATACCTTCTGCATTGAAAGAACTACCTTGGCCAGATACTTTAAGGGTAGCATTGCCTACCACGCCAGTAATGTCTTTTACCGTAACAGAACCTTCGTTATTGATGAGTAATTCTGAAGGCTGTCCTGCTTCAGTCGTACTTAGAATTAATTTATTGACTACTAGTTCAGTTCCTTGATTGCTAACCGTATCGTTTTCGACAAAGTAAATCTCATCATCAATAGTCGTTGTCATACCATTATCATAAGTGACGGCCATCGCCGTCCCCGACAACCCAAGCATAGCTACTGCTAGCGGAGCAAGTATGAGCTTAGTAGCTACTTGTGATTTACCTGATGACTTGCCACGAGACTTAGCAAGTTCAGACACGCATTGATAAACACCTAATGAACGATTAAAGACAACACGGTAGACATGATTCATACTGGAACCTTAAGAGAATAGGGTTGTTAAGTAACATATGATTACTAATTGACCAGTATATTACTCCATTCTATGAATTTGTCTATATTTTATACACAAAAGTTTATTAGGGTTTTAAGTTTTTGGAAAACAAAAAAGCTGCCTTAAAAAGGCAGCTCTTATTTTTATCTGGTGGATTAAATTTAATACCGAGTTATAAGGCCTTGAGCCCCGCCGCATAATCCCGCACGTTTTGCGTGATTTTCATCGAGCAAAATTTAGGGCCACACATCGAGCAAAAGTGGGCAACTTTGTGCGCGTCTTTTGGCAACGTTTCATCATGAAACTCACGAGCGGTATCAGGGTCAAGCGCCAGATTAAATTGATCGTCCCAGCGGAATTCAAAACGTGCTTTAGATAATGCATTATCACGAGATTGCGCACCTGGATGCCCTTTGGCTAGATCAGCAGCATGGGCCGCAATTTTATAAGTGATGATGCCATCTTTGACGTCTTTCTTGTTCGGTAGACCCAAATGTTCTTTTGGTGTCACATAGCACAGCATCGCGGTGCCAAACCAACCAATCATCGCAGCCCCGATTGCACTGGTGATATGGTCATAGCCCGGCGCGATATCTGTCGTTAATGGCCCCAAAGTATAAAATGGCGCGTCAGCACACAGCTCAAGTTGCAAATCCATATTTTCTTTAATGCGGTTCATTGCCACGTGCCCAGGCCCTTCAACCATCACTTGCACATCATGCTCCCACGCCACTTTGGTCAGCTCACCCAAGGTTTTGAGTTCGCTAAATTGCGCTTCGTCATTGGCATCCTGTAAGCAACCAGGGCGCAGACCATCACCCAAACTAAAGGCCACATCATAGGCTTTCATAATCTCGCAGATGTCTTCAAAATGCGTGTACAAGAAGCTCTCTTGTTGGTGAACCATGCACCACTGCGCCATGATAGAGCCACCACGCGAGACAATGCCTGTTAGGCGTCCGGCAGTCATCGGTACATAATCCAATAGTACACCTGCGTGAATGGTGAAGTAATCCACCCCTTGCTCAGCTTGCTCAATCAACGTATCACGGAAGATTTCCCACGTGAGGTCTTCTGCCACGCCATCGACTTTTTCTAATGCTTGATAAATTGGTACGGTGCCAATCGGTACTGGCGAGTTACGAATCAACCATTCACGGGTTTCGTGAATATGGTTGCCAGTAGATAAATCCATGATGTTATCCGCACCCCAACGCGTGGCCCATGTCATTTTAGACACTTCTTCATCGATAGAAGAACCCAGTGCTGAATTACCGATATTGGCATTAATTTTCACCAAGAAATTGCGTCCGATAATCATCGGTTCAGATTCTGGATGGTTGATGTTGTTTGGAATAATCGCGCGACCTGCCGCCACTTCGCTACGCACAAATTCAGGGGTAATAACAGTGGGCGTATTGGCACCAAAGTTCTCACCATCGTGCTGACGCATATCGGTCAGCGCATGCTGTTTTTGCGTTTCGCGAATGGCGATATATTCCATTTCTGGGGTGATGATACCGCGACGAGCATAATGCATTTGCGTGACATTTAGCCCTGCTTTGGCACGGCGTGGCTTATCGATATGAGCGAATCTAAGGTTAGCAGTACTGATGTCGCGGGCGCGTGCCAGTCCGTATGAGCTAGATAAACCACTGAGCTGCTCAGTATCACCGCGCTCAGCAATCCAGCCTTCACGTAGTTTCGGCAAGCCTTTTGTCAAATCAATATCGACGTTGGGATCGGTATAAACACCTGATGTGTCATAGACATAAAATGGTGGGTTCTGCTCCCATTCGCCTTCAGAAACGCCTTGCACAGGAGTAGGGTCAAGCGTTATTTCGCGCATCGGCACTTGGATATCGGGTCTTGAACCTTCGATATAGACTTTACGAGAGGCGGGCAAGATACGGTGCAAATCGCGGGCATCTTCTTCGAAGCGAGCATCACTTGCGGCACGGTGGGCAGGGGTTTTTAGCGCGTCTGCTTTTTTATCCGCTTTGCTGCCACTGGCTGGGATATGAGTTTGAGCGGCTTTTGTGTTCGGGGATGTCTCTAAAATAGTCATATGCTGTCCTAGCGTGTTGGTTTTTGAATAAAATCAACACCGCCAGTATCTGCGGGGGTAGCGTTTGTAATTTGGGCAAGTTCAGCTCATGAGCATCGTTCGCGACTAAAACTGAGTGATATAGTCGTGAGTGATACTCATCAAACGTTGGACGCAGCTTTGTATCAGTCTTCACTATTTAGTAGTACATCACGCACACTAAGATAGTAATGAAGATAAAAAGGCATTTCTGCACGTCCCTTGCTATAAATAACAAAGTGCTTAAGACTTCCCTGCGTCGGTACTAACCGCATCAGGTTCGGCGGGTGATCTCTCAGCGAATGTATCAAGGTGATGACTTTAATAAAGCAAGTTTAGTAAAGCGAACCCATCATACACCGCACCCCGAGTCTGTCAGTGTTGTGAATCAACTTCATACTAACAAAATTCTGCACCAACGGCTAGGCTTGCAACAACGTTTGAGGGGATTTTAGCATCAGCCTTGAGAACGGATCGAGCAAAGCACTGCTTTGCCCGTTCGCAAGGCAAGAGCTGTGCTCGAGTGGAGGGCAGTACTCTTTTTTTTGCCAATACATGGCGACATTGTTTACCCTAGAATGACTAGGCGCCAAAAATTTCACTGCCTATTATCTAAAAAATAGTGACTGCCAGCACCCCATTTGTATGTTCAATAGACCCTAATGGTATTTGGACACAAATATCCCGCTACAGGCTCACGGTTTAATATTTTCATAAGTATGATTTTCGAATACCAATAAATGAAATGAATTGATATCACTGGGCTGTCGGTAGGCTAGCCAAATATTATGTAAAGCGAATGAAGGATTATAGAGGTTGTCATTAAATTGTCATAAAGATTTGGCAAGATAGCACGCATATCACAAGCAATGCTTTTTTATATCGTTGTTAAACTTCAGGAGTCCTACATGCGTTATTCGTTATTAGCAGTGGCCGTCAGTTGTACATTAATGCTTACGGCGTGTAATAAGTCAACAGATACGGAAGAGCCAGCTACTGAGACTAGCAGTAGCGCTGTTACAACAGCTGAATCAACCTCTCAGACAGCATCTGCTTCTACAACAGGTTTTAAATCTGCTGAGAATATCGCCATGAATATCACAGGTGCAGGTGCGTCATTCCCGCAGCCTATCTATGCGAAATGGTCGTATGACTACAATGCTGCGACTGGTGGCCAAGTCAACTATCAGTCGATTGGCTCCTCTGGTGGTATCAAACAGATTCAGTCAAAAACTGTCGATTTTGGTGCTTCTGATGCACCGATGACGCCTGCAGAGTTAGACGAAGCAGGTTTGATTCAGTTTCCAACGGTCATCGGTGGTGTTGTCCCTATTGTAAACATCGATGGTGTTGAGCCTGGTGCACTGAAGTTGGATGGTATGACTTTGGCTGATATTTATTTGGGTAAAATCAGCAACTGGAATGATCCTGCGATTGCAGCCATGAACCCAGATTTGACCTTACCAGATGCGCCTATCACGACGGTATTCCGCTCAGATGGTTCAGGCACGACTTTTAACTTCACGGATTATCTTGCCAAGGTTTCACCAGACTGGAAAGACACAGTTGGTGTTGATAAAACCGTCAAATGGCCGACCTCTGCTACTGGTGCAGGTGGTAAGGGTAACGAAGGGGTTTCAAGCTACGTCAACCGTATGAAAAACTCTATCGGTTATGTTGAGTATGCTTACGCCAAGCAAAACAAAATGTCACATACGGCATTGAAAAATGCCGCTGGCAACGTCGTTCAGCCGTCTGCTGAGACCTTTGCTGCCGCAGGTGACATCGACTGGTCACAACAAGAAGGCTTTTATAAAGTCATCACCAACTCTGAGACTGAGCAAGCATGGCCTATCGCTGCTGCGACCTTTATCTTAGTACATAAACAACCAGAGAATCCTCAGCAAGTCGCTGGCGTGTTGAACTTCTTTGACTGGGCTTATACCCAAGGTGATGATGATGCGATGGCGCTAGACTATGTACCATTCTCTGACACAGCAGTGGCCTTGTTCAAAGATAAATGGAACGAAGTAAAAGGCAGTGATGGACAACCAGTCTATAAGCCAGCTCAGTAACGCGAAAAGTGCTAAATACTATGTGTTAAATACTATTTAGTCGCTTACCCGTTACCCTCTCGAATAACTATTCTCCGGTAGTTATTTGAGAGGTTTTAACACAGCAAATTTGATTGCAACTTTGATCATAAGTTTGACGGATACTATCGATAGATATATCTGCTCATACCGTTTAAGTTTGTTGTGTTAAAACCCAATGATTCTTTTTAATACTTTGACTCATCCCATTCAATGCTGAGACGCGTATGACAGATTTAAGGTCCCAACTGGCTAAACAAAAACGTTACGACGCTTTATTTGTTAACTCTACCAAAGCGTTTGCCATACTCGTCCTCCTATCTTTAGGGGGCATTTTGGCGTCTCTAATTGTTGGGGCGTGGCCGAGCATTCAAGCGTTTGGTCTGGGGTTTTATACCAGCAATAACTGGGATACAGTCGCCAATGAATACGGGGCATTAGCGCCTATTTACGGCACCTTAGTCACGTCATTTATCGCTATTGTTATCGCGGTTCCAGTCAGTTTCGGTATTGCGATATTTTTAACCGAGATGTGCCCTAAGTTCCTCAAAAAACCACTTGGTATCGCCATTGAGTTGTTGGCTGGTATCCCATCTATTATTTATGGCATGTGGGGACTGTTCGTATTTGCGCCATTCTTTGGTGATCACATTCAGCCATGGTTTATTGAGCACATCGGCCCTTTGCCTATTATCGGTAAATTGTTTGCAGGTGCCCCTATGGGACTGGGTATGTTCACCGCCTCTCTAGTGCTTGCCATCATGATCATACCGTTCATCGCTGCCACTATGCGCGATGTTTTTTCTGTCGTGCCAGATCTGTTGAAAGAGTCAGCATACGGTATGGGCGCGACGACGTGGGAAGTCATGTTCAAGATTATCTTGCCTTATACCAAAGCTGGTGTCGTTGGCGGCGTGATTTTGGGACTTGGTCGTGCATTGGGTGAGACGATGGCAGTTACCTTTTTGATTGGTAATGCTTTCAATATCAGTCCGAGTCTCTTTACTTCAGGCGTGACGATTACCTCGGCCTTGGCCAATGAATTTGCCGAAGCGTCTAGTGAGCTACATCTAGCGTCTTTATTACATTTGGGCTTAATCTTATTTGTCATCACTTTCATTGTGCTGTCTTTAGCAAAACTAATGCTCATGCGCATGGATCACAAAGCAGGCAACCGATAAGTCTTTTATGGACTGGTTGGACCTTGATAGATATTGATAAAAGATATGGGAAATAAATATTATGCCTGCTAACAATGCGATCAATGCACCACTACCTACTAAGCCAAGCAGCACTAGCCGCTATAACCAAAGCTTGTATAACAAGCGTCGTTTGACCAATAAATTGGGATTAGGCTTTGCCATATCCGCGATGGTTTTTGGCTTATTTTGGTTATCATGGATTTTGGTGACTTTGTTTGTCGAAGGTTTCCAAGGCATGGTGCAGTTGCCAATCTTTACCGCTGATACGCCGCCACCGATGAGTGCGGGCGGCTTACGCAATGCCATCGTTGGTTCGGTCATGTTGGCATTTTCAGGATTGTTCATCGGTGCCCCTATTGGCCTTATGACCGGTATATATTTATCTGAGTTTTCTAAAGGCAGTATGCTTGGCAAGGTCACCCGTTTTTTAAACGATATTTTGTTGTCAGCGCCATCGATTGTGATTGGTCTATTTATCTATGCACTGATGGTAAAAGGTCAAAGCTTTTCTGGTTGGGCAGGCGCGTTGGCATTGGCATTGATTGTCATTCCTGTGGTTGTGCGTACGACAGAAAACATGCTGAACCTAGTACCCAATAGTTTGCGCGAAGCGGCCTATGCACTCGGTACTCCTAAATGGAAACTGGTCACACAAGTTACGGTAAAAGCAGCGAGAGCTGGACTGACCACAGGTGTGTTACTGGCCTTTGCTCGAATCACTGGTGAGACGGCACCGTTGCTATTTACCGCACTTAACAATCAATATTTCAGTACAGATATGGGTCAGCCCATTGCCAACTTACCCAATACCATCTACCAGTTTGCGATGAGTCCTTATGACAACTGGCATACATTGGCTTGGGCGGCAGCACTACTTATCACAGCATCTGTCCTAGTGTTGAATATTTTGGCAAGATTTATCGGTGGTAGAGGTCAGCCCAAATAAAGGCTGAGAGCAGACCGTAGTACGCTAAGCATTTACTTAAACTTATATGAAATTAATTGAGCTAGGTTGGAACATTATGAATGATGTCATAAGCAAAGTCCGTACAAACACGACTGCTGATAACTTTGATACGGCAACAGGCAGCCTATTAAATAGACCCATGTCTACTAGCACACAATCACAGCAACCGAACACCGCTGATTTTAATAAGCAAACGATTCAGGATATTCCCAAAAACATGCCTGCTGCAAAAATGGAAGTCCGAGATCTCAGCTTCTATTACGATGATTTTCAGGCATTAAAAAACATCAATATCGATATCGCGGACAAAAAAGTCACCGCCTTTATCGGTCCTTCAGGTTGTGGTAAGTCCACGCTACTGCGCACCTTTAACCGTATGTATGATCTATATCCTGGTATGCGTGCAGAAGGTAGCATCAATCTAGATGGCAAAAACATCTTGGGTAAAGACATCGATGTGAACCTATTACGCGCACAAGTGGGTATGGTCTTTCAGAAGCCAACGCCGTTCCCGATGTCAATCTATGACAATGTTGCCTTTGGTGTACGACTGTATGAAAAGCTGAGCAAGGATGAGCTGGATCATCGCGTGGAGTGGGCACTGAAAAAATCAGCGCTATGGCCAGAAGTAAAAGACAAACTAAAGGCTTCTGGTCTGTCGTTATCAGGTGGACAGCAGCAGCGCCTATGTATCGCCCGTAGTGTCGCGACCAAGCCTGAAGTTTTGTTGCTCGATGAGCCGACATCAGCGCTTGATCCTATCTCGACGGGTGCGATCGAAGATTTGATTGAAGATCTTAAAAAAGACTATACGATCGCCATCGTCACTCACAATATGCAGCAAGCCGCGCGTGTATCTGACTACACGGTCTATATGTATTTGGGCGATATGATTGAGATGGGTGAGACCGATCAGATATTCACCAAACCTGCTCAAACAGCGACAGAAGACTATATTACAGGTCGTTATGGCTAGGGCGTGTCCTCAATTCAATCGATAGTCATCTAACTGGGCTAAAAATGGCTAAATTTTGCCAAACATCGTCAAATAGCTGGTCAATATCTCGATATTATCGACGCTGTTTTTCTCGTTTAACGGCAATTTATCTTATTTTTATCTCCATTTGTGAAATGAGGACACGCCCTAATATGGATGGATTAAGATTGACATTGACATTGGTACGAGCAGACAAAGCTGATTAGCAAGTCATGAGCCGATTTTCTAACTTAATAAGTATACCTCGCGATTAAAACATGTATTTCAGGGAATACCTCTTATGCAAAGTGATAAGCATATCTCCAAAAGTTTTGACCAAGATCTTGATGAAGCCATCCGTTTGTTTTTATACATGGGTGATAGGGCTGCCAACCAAGTAGCCAGAGCCATTCATGCCCTTATCGACAAAGACGAGATACTGGCGCAAGAGGTCATCGATATGGACTTCGATATCAATCGAATGGAGGTCGAGCTTGATGAACATATTTTATTATTGGTTGCCAAACGCCAGCCAGCTGCCAGTGATTTGCGCTTAGTCATGTCGATCAGTAAAGGTGTGGTCGATTTGGAACGCATCGGCGACGAAGCAGTAAAAATCGCGCGTATGGCCAGCAAAATCGCAGCACAAGGCAAATCTGCATATGGCTATGCTGAAGTACAGCACTTGAGCAATCAAGTTCGTTTGATGCTCAACAACTCACTAGAAGCCTTTAGCCAATCGAATGCGGAGCAAGCGTTTGAGGTGATGCGCAATGACAGCGTGGTCAATACTGAGTATCAGTCAGCCATTCGCGCCTTGATGACCTATATTATGGAAGACTCGCGTCACGTGTCAAAAGTCATCAATATTATGTGGATATTGCGATCGCTTGAGCGTATCGGTGATCACGCACAGAATGTCGCAGAGCTAGTGATTAACTATATTAGTGGTCAAGATGTGCGTCATTCGGACTATGCAATAGTCGAAAAAGCCGTGCAAGAAGCCAATGATCGCTTGGCTGCCCGTCAAGGGAATACGGTATCAAACACCATATCACTCTCTGGTTTTGAAACATCAGAGAGTGATGAAGGCTGATAGGAGAAACGGTACTTTCTCTTCTGCCATAAAAAACGCGCTATATGAAGCGCGTTTTTTTATGTCTGTTAGACAGCAAAACCGTGTTAGCTTTCTGGTGTCCAACCTTGAGCACGCTCATAGTCTTCATTGTCCAAGAACTTATCGCGCTGTTCGGTTAAAAACTTTTTGGCCGCAGGGTCCATCATGCTTAGATGGTTCTCATTGATAAGCATGGTTTGTTGTTCAATCCACTCTTTCCACGCTTTATCAGATACCGTATCTTGTAACTCTTGACCTTTTTTATTAGGGAAGGGCGGATGCGCCATTTTTGGCAACTCTTGCTGATACTTACGGCAAAATACAGTATTGGCTTGAGGGTTAAAAGTCTCAGTCATAAGGCGTTCCTTATTATGTATGGGTCTTTATAAATATATTTTAAATGACGTTACCTGCTTATGGTAACAAAAACACCCGCCTAAGTAGCGGGTGTTTTTCGATTATTAGAGTAATAAACTACTCGGTTGTAAAGTAGCTTTTAAGCAAATACTTTCAAACGAGCACGACCATTGACCACGGCTTGCTTGACTTGGTTTGGCGCAGTGCCACCCAAATGGTCACGAGCTGCCAATGAGCCTTCTAGCGTTAGATAGTCAAAAACATCCTCACCGATGGCATCGCTAAATTGCTGTAGCTGTGCCAATGACAAATCACTTAGATCAACGCCCTCGGCGATACCCAAAGCAACGGCATTACCAACCACTTCATGAGCATCACGGAACGCCACGCCTTGACGTACTAAGTAATCTGCCAAATCAGTTGCAGTCGCATAGCCTTTCATCGTGGCGGCGCGCATGTTCTCTTTGTTTGGTGTGATATTCGGTAGCATATCAGCAAACGCAAGTAGCGACCCTGTTAAGGTATCGACGCAATCAAACAACGGCTCTTTGTCTTCTTGGTTGTCTTTATTATAGGCAAGTGGCTGGCTTTTCATCAAGCTAAGCAATGTCATCAGCTGCCCAAAAACACGGGCTGCTTTACCGCGTACCAATTCAGGCACGTCAGGGTTTTTCTTTTGCGGCATGATAGATGAGCCGGTACAGAAGCGATCTGGTATCTGCACAAAGTTAAACTGCGCTGACATCCACAAGATAATCTCTTCGCTCATGCGTGACATGTGCATCATCAGGATAGAGGCAGCTGAAGTGAACTCAATCGCAAAATCACGGTCTGAGACGGCATCGAGTGAGTTTTGGCAAATGCCTTCAAAACCAAGCAATTCAGCAGTAATCGTACGATCGATTGGGAAAGTCGTACCAGCTAGGGCTGCGCTACCCAGTGGCATCTGATTGATACGGCGGCGCGCGTCAACCAGACGTTCGGTATCGCGATACAACATCTCAAACCATGCCATCACATGATGGCCAAAGCTGACCGGCTGTGCGGTTTGCAAATGGGTAAAGCCTGGCATAATGGTATCGGTATGCTGCTCGGCCAAATCAAGTAAGCCACTTTGCAGACGTACCAATAGGGCGATGATGTTATCCGTCTCTTCACGTAACCAAAGACGAATGTCAGTCGCAACCTGATCGTTACGGCTACGTCCAGTATGTAGTTTTTTGCCAACGGCACCGACGATATCGGTCAGACGTGATTCGACATTCATATGCACGTCTTCAAGCGCGATTGACCAGTTGAATTCACCTGCTTCAATCTCACGTAACACCTGATGAAGACCTTCGATAATCGTAGCAACTTCATCAGCGGTCAAGATGTCGCATTCTTTGAGCATCGTTGCATGAGCAATCGAGCCCTGAATATCGTGACGAGCAAAGCGTTGATCAAAGCCGACAGAGGCAGTGAAAGCAGCCACAAAGCTGTCCGTCGCTTCACTAAATCGCCCACCCCACATTTGTTGACCTTGGCTGCTGGCAGGCGCAGTCTGTGTCGTGGTATTTGTTATAGAAGCATCTGTGCTAAAATCAGAGTCAGATGAACTTTTACTTGATTCAGGATTACTAGGTTTTGAAGAATTGGCGTTCATATCGGTACAAGACAAGTCAAAAGAATAAGAACTCGAGTATAGCAAATGATGAGGTTGCCTTACTAGCTACACGCTTAGAGTTTTTTATTCCTAAACTCCTGGAAGTCATGAGGCCTTGGCAGTGGCTGACGTATGTCTTTTTTTGGTCATTGTTTCTGACTGTGATGGAGCGCCATAGCCTAGCAACTTGGTCAGAATTCATGATTCAGTTTTTACGTAGTGTGATACAGAATTTTTTAACCGTTATTCCACCGCTTTATCTGATTGACTATCTTCGTCCTGCGTTTAAGAGCGCCAGTGTTTTTAGCGTGAGTGTTCGTATCGTGCTGCTACTGATGTTTGCTGCGACCATATCTATGGCGTCAGTGACGCTGTTTATGATTAATTTTGGATGGTTGGAGTATGATTATCATACTTTTATGCTCAATATAGTGCTCAATACAGTGCTTACTGGTGGATTTACGACCGTATTTTTATTATATTTTTTGCGTAGCTACCGTGAGTTGAATGCTCTAAAATTATCGTTTGAACATAAACTGACCGCACAAAACGACTTAATCAAAGCCCGTACAGCCCCGCACTTTTTCTTCAATACCATCAATACGCTCGTGTCATTAATTGAGTCTAATCCTCCAAGGGCCTCTGCTTTATTACAGCACGTCTCTGCATTATTCCGTGCCAGTTTTAGTGGCACACGTGAGATTAGTTTCGAAGAAGAAGTGGCTCTTTGTGAGCATTATCTTGCGATTGAGTCTAGCCGTCTGGCAGATAAACTCGATGTAAAGTGGCAATTACCGAATGAAGATGTCATGTATGACATGGTTATCACTGCGCTAACGCTACAAAGCGTGCTAGAGAAAATACTGCTCAATGTGGTAGAGATGACCACTGAAACTATCTGCATCAGTATCAAAGTTACTTGGCAACACCATCGAGTCACGATAACAATCGATGTTGAACTCCCCAAAAAGACATTAATCATCAACCATGATTTGCGCCAACATATGGATTTTTATATTCAAGCGGATCGTTTACGCGCGCATTTTGGTCAAGAGGCAGATATTCACAGCATGGTGGCCAGCACGCAAATCAGCACTGTTATTGATTATCCTCTCCAAGACGTCAGTTTATAACGTCCACTTTTCTATTCTATCGTTGTACTTTCTATTATTCATCATACTTAAAGCCGTTGTGCTTAACTTTGCCCGCGTAAAAACATTGTGTGGCACATTTATTGCAGCATCTTAAAGCAGGTATTGTATGTTG
The DNA here is from genome assembly GCF_030407455.1 of Psychrobacter sp. 5A.1. Taxonomy (GTDB): domain Bacteria; phylum Pseudomonadota; class Gammaproteobacteria; order Pseudomonadales; family Moraxellaceae; genus Psychrobacter. The sequence continues at coordinate 49,833 of NZ_JASDDJ010000007.1, read as the reverse complement.
CGCTCACTAATTTATGCTTTGCGCTCAATCAATAGGTATTACAAATGAGTACGCCCTAATCGACAGTCCTCTACATGGGTTGAAAGTAGCTAAGTTTTGCCAAACCGCATCAAATAGCGAATTGATAACCTTTGCACTATTTTTATCGTTTGATGACAATTTATCTCATTTTTATCACTATTTTTAAAATGAGAACAAGGCCCAATAGTAAAAATATCTTATTTGCTACAAAAAATAATAGGTTTTGTCAAAATTTTATCAAATAAACGAGATTTTATATTCTATGTGATTGATAATGAGTGCTAATATAATCGTAATACTATTGAAAAAAATATTAAGTATGTCCTTGGATAGGAGTTTGCATGCGTATCGTAGTTTGTGATGATGAGCCCCTAGCGCGTGAGCGCTTGGTGAGAATTGTACAGGAGTCAGGCCACGAGGTAGTTGCTCAGGCTACTACTGGTGCAGAAGCCATCATCGCCGTAAAAACTCAGCAGCCAGATATCATATTGTTAGATATTCGTATGCCTGAAATGGATGGCGTTCGCTGTGCTCAAGAGCTTTCCAAACTTGAGCATCCACCAGCGATTATATTCGTCACCGCTTATGATCACTACGCGATTGCCGCGCTAAAAGCCAATGCGATTGGCTATTTATTGAAGCCTGCCAATAAAGATGAATTAATAGAGGCTTTGGATAAAGCAAAAAACTTAAATGCGGCTCAATTAAATGAAATCCGCAAGCTTGAAGATCCGACAGCGCGCCCAATACGTGAACATATCGCTGCTCGTACGCATCGAGGCGTTGAGTTGATTAAGCTAAAAGATATTTATTATTTTGCGGCAGATCAAAAATACGTCAAAGTGCGTCATAAAGAGGGTATTGTATTAATTGATGAAACGCTAAAAGAGTTGGAACAAGAGTTTGATGACCGTCTGTTCCGAGTACATCGTAATGCTATCATCAACCTTAGTTATTTGGACTTCTTAGAAACTTTGGATGCAGGCCAGTATCAGATACGTTTTAAGGGGATTGAAGAGACGCTAGCGGTAAGCCGTCGTCACTTACCTGCCTTACGTGATAAAATCCAAAGCATGTAATAGGCTGTCCTGATAGCGACCAATCATTCCATATCATCAAACCCTTATTTATGCTTAAATAGGGGTATTTTTTTGCGTCAGCATCTACTATTAATCATTTGAGTCGCCTATTCTTTGGCAAACTTGCCCTATCGAGTAATATCGACATTAATCAGTATAAATATGAATAGTACTGACATTAGGACTATAGCCACTACAATATTAATATCGAACTTATTGAGGCCCTTTATGAGCAATCCACAGCAAGCTGTTTTGACCACTCTAAACATCGCCACACGTCAAAGCCCATTGGCATTATGGCAGGCAGAGCATATTCGTGATCGTTTATTGGCATTGTATCCTGAGCTGACGATCAACTTACTAAAAATTGTCACTAAGGGTGACAAGATATTGGACACACCTTTGGCTAAAATCGGTGGTAAGGGATTGTTTGTAAAAGAGCTTGAACAAGCGCTGTATGACAAACAAGCAGATATAGCAGTGCATTCGCTAAAAGATGTGCCGATGCAGCTTCCCGAAGGCCTCACATTAGGTGTCTACTGTAAACGCGCTTCACCAACAGATGCTTTTGTCTCAAACACTTATAGTAGTATTGATGAGCTACCACAGGGTGCGGTCGTTGGGACGTCAAGTTTACGTCGTCAATGCCAGATCAAAGCCTATCGACCTGACCTGCAAATCAAAACTTTGCGCGGCAACGTCGGCACTCGTCTAAGTAAGTTAGATGCTGGTGAGTATGATGCCATTATTTTAGCGACCAGCGGATTGCAGCGTATTGAACTGGACGAGAGAATACGCGGTGAGCTTGATATCGCAGCTTGCTTACCTGCTGTTGGACAAGGCGCTTTGGCGATTGAATGCCGTGAAGGTGATGATGAAGTGCTCAAGCTGTTAGCACCGCTCAATGATGACAAAGCCCGTATTCGACTGATTGCTGAGCGCGCGCTGAACCGTCATTTGGAAGGTGGTTGCCAAGTACCAATCGCTGCTTATGCGGTTTTGCAAATGGCCGATGAAACCAGTATCAATAATGACGACAATGGTGATAATGGCAACAACGACAGCGGCAATGTATTGTGGCTACGTGGTCGAGTGGGTCAAGCGGATGGTAGCGAGCTATTAAAAGCAGACAAACGAGTGACATTGGTCGGCACACAGAATGAGCAAGAAACACAGGCCAATCAGCTGGGTATCGATGTCGCAGAAATGCTACTCGCTGAGGGTGCTGGAGATATCTTATCAGCGATTTATCAGCCTGAATAACAGACCCTATTACTTTTGTCATAGATCAGCGATTGCTTATGTGGGTCTATGACCAAGCTCACTCCATCAGTCTTTTGTCATGGTACACCTATGTCATCAACGTCAATCCACGCCACCCCTGTACCCATTCACAAGAACCACGCTAGTGAGGGGTCAAAAGTAATGCCAAAAATTGTTATCAACACTCGTCCAATAGAGCGAGCAGCACCGTTGACGCAGCACCTAAAAGCCGCAGGTTTGAGCGTGGTCGAGATACCAATGCTGACGTTACAACCACGTCCAACGACGGATCATGACATCGTACTGATGCGTCAATGGTTGGCAGGTGAGTACAACGCACTGGTTATCGTTAGCCCAACGGCGGCAGCGGCAGGTTTGGCCGTTTGGCAAAGGCTGGAGCATGAGAATCAAGTACGAGATGACGAAAATGATCAAGTAGATGCACCTTTAAAACCACCAAGCCATATCATTGCAGTTGGTGAGGCGACGGCGGCTGTCTTAAATAATACCTTTGCTCATGAGTTAGAGCATCAGGTGCGACAGCCTGAGATTGCCAATAATGAAGGTATGCTAGCCATGCCTGACATTAAAAAACTACAGGCAGGCGATAAGCTATTGATATGGCGCGGGCTTGGTGGACGACGATTATTAGTCGATACATTACAGGCACGCGGTGTTCATAGTGATAGTATTGCGTGGTATGAGCGCACGATGCCTATCGATGCGGTGGCTCAGTATCAGCAGTGGCGACACACGTTTCTGACGCACGATGTGAGCTCAGAGATAGCACCATCAAAGCCGCCAAAGCCAGTTGTGGTAATCAGTAGCGCGGCGGCTTTTGAGCATTGGTCAAGTATCGTTGAAGACGGACAACCAAAGCCGCTAGAAAAAAAGCAAGGCACTCACACCATGCTTGATACAGAACAAACCCTACCACTGACCCTAACAGATTTTTCCTACGTCGTATTGGGTGAACGCTTAGCCAATATGGTCGCTGAGCAACAGTTAAACCATTGGCGTGTGGAAGATTTGGCACCAGAGACTATTCTTTCAGCCATTAGCACCAACGCATAATACCCTACGTTTTTTTATTTGCTTGAAACACGTTTACCTATACCAATAACGGTACTGCCTTATGTCAATGAATCCTGAATCGTTACCTGAGGAGCTTTCTGCTACTCAGCAGCGCCGACAAGCAAATATGCTTTTGTTGCGCCTGCAGTGGTTGGTCATCTTATTACTTATCGCCGCTTTATTATGGCTGTATATTAGCCAGCAGCGTTTTCAGCATAGCGTCAATGAGCGCTTACAGAGTAATGAGCAAGTCATCAGCCGACTCAACGAGATGGATGATCGTTTGTTTGCCATGAGTCAGCAGACGTTGCCAGAGCCTCGAGTCAAAGCCAATAACCAAGCTCAAAATCAGCTGGACTTACTGCGTATTCAAATAAAAGCCGCCGATAGGCTCTTGGCGGATAGTAATGACAGTGCAGCGATAGAGCTACTGCGAGGTTTACATTGGCAATTGTCGCAAAGCAGCAACGAGATTGCGCCCGCCTTAACCATCGTTATTAAGCAAAGTTTGCTCAAAGACATTGAGCGCTTGCAGGCGCAAAGCTCACAACCAAGCCCATGGCAAATACAAAACCTTGCGATTCAAAATATTCAAGAGTTTTTGCATAGTCATGAGCGTCTCGGAAGCTATGAAAGTGCTGATTTACAGCAGCGAAAACTGGTAGACGCGGCAACGAATAAACTCACTAACAAATCCACTATCAGTGATTCGACATTAACGCGCCACCAACTCACCATTCATGAAGTCATCATGACATTGAATTTGGCGACCCAAGCCAGCAATATGCGTAAGCAAGATCAGCTCATCAGTTATCTGGCGCAAGCCCGTAAACAGTTAAAAACATTGATACCTAAAGCCTCAGCAAGCGACAATAAAAAGCCAGTACAAGCGGGCGCGATTGGCATTGTGCAAGCCGACAAAAAATCAATGGATGGACAAAATAACTTAGAAGTGATGAATGCACCTAGTGACATACCAGAAGTAATTGTATGGCTAAACCAACTGATTGCCCATGCGCCAAAACCAACCCCATTATTGACGACAGAAATCTTAGATAAGCCGCAACGTTAACGAAAGCTAGTCACAATAGTTAATACAGAAAATATAAAAAGCAAGGTAAGTTATGACCCATTCTAATGAAAACGCAACAGCTATGTTTAAAGCCGAAAATGAAAACCGCCCTGAAGTATTGGCTCATTATCCTGTGATTCATCATCAGCCTATACAATGGGGTGAGATGGATGCCTTTAATCATCTGAACAATGTGGTTTATTATCGTTATTCTGAGTCAGCGCGCATTGGCTATTTGCAAGCATTAGGTATGTTTGATGGCAGTATGGTCACGGTCTTGGCACAATCGAGCTGCCAGTATTTACGCCCAGTCACCTATCCAGACACTTTATTATTAGGCGTCCGCTGCAAGCGTTTAGGCAATACCAGCATGGCGATGGAGTATAGTTACTATAGTACCGCGCAAGAGATCATCGTTGCTACGGCAGAGGCAGTCGTCGTACGTCTTGATAGTAATGGGAAAGGTAAATTGCCATGGACAACAGAAAAGCGTCAGCGACTACTAGCACTGGAAGCAAAATTTGGCCATACGCCTGAGTGTTAAGCTGATTTCTATATGAAGTGATTATCAGGTTTTTTAAAGAAACTCTTGTGCGTTGAAAGTCGATAGTTAAAAACAAAAAAGGCACGCTAATATTACGCTAGCGTGCCTTTTTTATCATTGATTTTTCACTCAATGGTGCAAACAGATATTAGTCTTGTTGCGGTGCATGAACGAAATCGACCACGTTTAGATCAAAACCTGACAATGCATAAAACTTCATTGGCGATGATAATAAGCGCATATCACGAACCCCTAAATGACGTAATATTTGTGCGCCAACACCAACGCTACGATACGGCTGTTGAGTGAGCATTGATTGTGATTCATTGTCTGCAGCTTTATCTAAGGCATCCCCTAAATCAACGGGTTGATTGTTACCAATCCAAACCAATACACCGCGATCTGAGGCGCTAATTTCTTTTAGTGCCGCTTGTACGCTCCAGCCACTACGACCCGTCATATCATTTTTAGCCGCAAATAAATCACGCAATGGGTGAAAACCATGTACACGTACCGTACTGACGCCTTCGCTGACATCGCCTTTGACCAACGCTAAATGAGTCTCATCAGCACCAAACTCGCGGAAACGATGCAAGGTGAACGTACCATGTTCAGTCTCAAAAGGACGTGACTCGATTTCTTCTACGGTTTGCTCATTGGCAATACGATAGTTGATAAGATCAGCAATCGTGCCTATCTTGATGTCATGTTCTTTTGCAAATATCTCAAGATCATCACGACGCGCCATCGTCCCATCTGCATTGATGATTTCGACAATCACCGCTGCAGGCTCTAGACCTGCTAAACGTGCTAAATCACAACCCGCTTCTGTGTGGCCTGCACGGTGAAGAACTCCGCCGTTTTGTGCCATAATTGGAAAAATATGTCCAGGCTGAACGATGTCTTCAGCTTTAGCAGTAGCAGAAACTGCCGCTTGAATGGTACGTGCGCGATCAGCAGCAGAAATACCTGTCGTGACGCCTTCAGCCGCTTCAATAGACACAGTAAAGTTGGTGCTAAACTTTGCCTCATTACGATCTGACATCAGCGGTAGCGCCAATTGCTGGCAACGCGCTTGTGACAAGGTCAAACAAACCAAGCCGCGCGCGTGAGTGATCATAAAATTAATATCTTCAGGGCGGACATGCGTCGCTGCCATGATGATGTCACCTTCGTTTTCGCGGTCTTCATCATCCATCAAGATGACCATTTTTCCAGCACGAATGTCTTCGATAATCTCAGGAATCGCATTTAAACTCATAGTAAGTCTCAATATTTTATTATTTATAAATAGGGGTGGTTTGAAATATAAAGGGTTATCTGTCTATTGTAGCAGTCGCCGTCACAGCGTGCTGTTACGGTTACGCAAAATGCGCTGGCGCAAATCGTTCCACTATAGGCGTTATTTAATCATTACTTATATATCAATATGAGGACATTTTAACGCTTTTCAGCCCAATGTGCTGCCCCATCTCTAAACTATATGGGCTAGCCTGTCAAAAACAGCGATAAGTATTATCAATGACCGCTACTATTTGTGCATTAAAGCGCATATTAGATAATGAACCGAGCCGTGTCATGCATGGTTAGTCATTACTCGGCGCTTGGGTTTTTAGCCAATCCATAAATTGTTTGCTGTGCTGCTCTCGTTGATTGTCTGCAAACTCATAAAAGCGTGTGCCGATTAAATTTTCTGGTAAATAAGACTGCGGATAGTAGTGGTTGGGATAATCGTGAGGATAGACATAGTCCTGACCGTAGCCTTGACTACGCATCAGTTTGGTCACGCCATTGCGTAGATGTAGCGGTACAGGTGAGGCATCTTTTTCAGCCAACGCCATCGCAGCATTGATCGCTTTATACGTACTATTACTTTTGGCACTGGTCGCCAGATAGACCACCACTTGCCCTAAGATAATACGTGCCTCAGGCATGCCGATTGATTGCACACTTCGCAATGCGGCATCAGCCAACAGTAGGGCATTAGGGTTGGCATTACCGATATCTTCACTGGCCAAAATCACCAAGCGCCGCGCAATAAAATCAGCAGGCTCACCGCCTACGAGCATACGTGCCATCCAATACAAAGCTGCATCCGGATCGGAGCCACGGACTGACTTTATCATTGCTGAGACAATATCGTAATGCTGCTCACCATCTTTGTCATATCTTACCAAAGCAGTCTGTGCCACTCGGCTGACCAATCCATCATCAATAATCACTGGCGACTGTTTGGCATCAGCTGTTTGAATCGCTAGCTCTAGTAAATTTAACGCCTTTCTAGCATCACCATGAGCCAGCTGACTGATGGTATCTTTTGCTTGCAAGTCGACGGTTAGTTCTTTTAGTACGTTGTCTTCCGAAAGGGCTCGTTGCAGCACTGCGCCTATCTGCTCAGGTGTTAACGGCTCTAAGCGATAAACTTGACAACGTGATAGTAGAGCGTTGTTGACGCTAAATGATGGGTTCTCCGTAGTAGCACCAATCAAAGTGATATCGCCAGACTCTACTGCGCCCAGTAGTGCATCTTGTTGCGCTTTATTAAAACGATGAATCTCGTCGATGAACACCACAGGTGACTCAAATACCAGTGAGTCTTTAGCGTCTAGGACTTCGCGTAGCTGTTTGACTCCAGTATTCAACGCGGACAGCGCATGAAAGGGACGCCCAACGGCATCTGCTAGCAGCATAGCAATGGTTGTTTTACCAATACCCGCTTCCCCATGCAAAATAATCGATGGCAAATGCCCTTGTTCTACCAAACGTCGCAAAGGTGCACCTGCGGCCAGTAAATGCTCTTGACCGATAATGGCATTGAGAGAGGTGGGGCGCATACGCTGAGCAAGTGGAGTATCAGCATGAAAGTTAGGTGGCATAAGACTCTCTATTAAAAATTAAAAAGCTAGCTACTAGCTACAACGGCCGTGAGCGACGGGTTTTTATCGTCGAATCTAAATATCGACACACGATCCCACAATCATCATTATTCTGGAAATTGAACACTCTTGCCTGTTTGGCATGATTTTCGCACTAATAAATTCGCACTAATAAATATTAGACATGAGCCGTAAAAATAGGCTAGTTTATAAGGATAGTACTTGTTATAGGCCATACACGCTAGGCTAACGCAAAAGTATGTTAATGAAAGCTAACCAAGTGTACAGCTTATGTCTTAGCTACTTTGATTTTGGGTCTTCGAACGCTATTAAGGGTTAAACCGCGTTGATAAGTATTTTATTCAACACACCCTATGATAAATCACAAGGTATTGCGCTAATAATGTCTGAATCCGTTCCCAAGAGGTTTTTTGCTCGATATGTGCGCAGTCGCTTAAACAAGCCACCGTCACGTTTTTTGACCGCTGGCGAGAGTGGATTGGCCCATTCAGTATTCGGTGACAGTATCAGACTCGATGACGTGCAATTGAAGACAGCGTGGTGGGTACTAAAGCACTATGCCGTTAGCCCCAATGGTAATATTTACTTTAACGCAGCCGATTGGATTGATGATTTTAGCGATGCTCCTTTAGGCAAACAAAGCTGGCTGATACATGAGCTAACGCATGTATGGCAATTACAGCATGGATTGAAAGTCGTACGTGGTGCGGTTATCGACCGACGTTATGATTACGTGCTAGAAGTAGGCAAATCATTTTTTAAATATGGTATCGAGCAGCAGGCTCGCATGGTTCAAGATTACTTTGTGCGTCGTCAGCGAGGGCAAGACTGCCGAGATTTAGAAGATTGTATTCCGTTTTTGACAGTACAGTCTATCGTCGAGGCGACACCTGCTAATAACTCACCTACCATCTCACTTGAAAATCAATGAATGATGAATGGCAGTCATAATTTAACTGTTAATACGTTTGCTTTACCAAAGGATATGCACTCTCATGTTTAAATTTTTGCCAGTAAAGCCTGATATTGATACTTGTTACCCATCCACATTGCTTGTAGCCGCATTGACAGGGGTGCTGTTTTTGACGGGTTGTCAGCCGTCCTCTAATACACAGCCTGTGCCTGATGAAAATCAAACCAGTGAAAAAACCAGTGTAGAAGACAGTCAGCCTATGTCAAAAGGTGACTCAGCGGCCGCACGCATAGCGCAATTTCAGCCGATATATGTCGCACAAGCCCAAAGTCTACAGCGACGATTGCAAGCAGAGTATGAATCATTGCAAGCGGCAGATGCATCCGACAGTGAGGATCTTTTATTACTGGATGATGCTACTGATAATACTAGTGCCCGCGTGGATAGTAATAACGAAACAGCAAAGAGTGAGACCGCATCTGTAGTTGGTGTCAATGATACGAGTTCTGAATCGATAGACACTGCTAATTCAGCAGCTTTAGCAGACACCGCGAAGGTAACGAACTCAGATACAGCCATCGATATCAATACCAGTACAGAAGTTGGTGAGCGTGATTTAACGGTATTAAAACGCATCAGTCTTGAACCGCGTAAACCTGTTATGTTGACCGAGGATCAAATAATAGAGCGCTATCAGCAAACGATGGACGCTTTATATCAACCGGTGACAACACCGCTTAGTGCAGAGGATTCTGATACATTAATCAATATGGCGACCTTGGTACCGCAGCTGTTTGAACATGCAGAGATTGCTGGACGAGTAAGCGCAAAAAGTCCAGCGCTTGCCCGTTTAATCATTCAGCATCAGGTATGGGAGCAAATAGAAGCCCAGCAAGTGGTCGATATGCAGCAAATGAAACAGAAGCAGCAACAAGAGTTTGAAGCACTGATGGCTAAGTTCAATGAAACTATCGAAGGCTATGATGAGCAGATCGCCAAATATGAGCAAACGTTAAAAGAGTTTCAATAACTGACTAGGGCGTGTTGAATAAAAAAATTAAGACAATAAAAATCCCGCACGATGGCGGGATTTTTTATTGAATAAAGACTGTTTTCGCTTACTTGCGCTCTTCAACTTTTACAAACTCGCGGCGCGTTTCACCAGTGTATAACTGACGTGGGCGACCGATTTTGAACGGTGCACTGTGCATTTCTAACCAATGGCTGATCCAACCTGAGGTACGAGCCAATGCAAAGATTACGGTAAACATTGACGTTGGGATACCGATGGCTTTCAAGATGATACCAGAGTAGAAATCAACGTTTGGATATAGGTTACGCTCGATGAAGAACGGATCTTCTAGCGCAATTTTCTCTAGTGCCATCGCCAATTCAAGCTTAGGATCGTTGATGCCTAGTGCTTCTAATACTTCGTCACACGTCTCTTTCATTACTTGAGCGCGTGGATCGAAGTTTTTGTAAACACGGTGGCCAAAGCCCATTAGCTTCACTTCACGGCTCTTCACTTTTTCCATGAATTCAGGCACGTTCTCAACAGTACCGATTTCATCTAGCATCTCAAGAACGGCTTCGTTCGCGCCGCCATGTGATGGGCCCCATAATGCAGCGATGCCAGCAGCGATACAGGCATAAGGGTTTGCGCCAGTAGAGCCAGCCAAACGTACAGTAGACGTTGAAGCGTTTTGCTCATGGTCAGCATGCAAAGTAAAGATTTTGTCCATTGCACGAGTAATGACATCGTTGGTTTTATAATCAACATCAGCAGGCGTCGCAAACATCATGTATAAGAAGTTTTCTGCGTAGTTAAAGTCATTACGCGGATACATGAATGGTTCGCCTTGTGAGTATTTATAACTCATTGCAGCAAGCGTTGGCATCTTAGCAATCAGACGGATAGCCGTGATTTCACGATGGTCTTCATTGCTGACATCTAGGTCTTCATGATAGAACGCTGATAACGCACCAACGACACCAACCATAATAGCCATTGGATGCGCGTCACGGCGGAAGCCTTCAAAGAATTTACGCAGTTGATCATGAACGCCCGTGTGTTTACGGATTTTTTCAAAGAAATCAGCTTTTTGCTCAGCGTTTGGTAAATCACCATGAATCAGTGCATAAGCCACTTCTAGATATTCAGCGTTGTTCGCTAGCTCGTCAATAGGATAGCCGCGGTGTAGTAGCTCGCCTTTGCCACCATCAATATAAGTAATCTTTGATTCAACAGGAGCAGTTACTTTAAAACCAGGGTCATATGACCAAAATCCTGATTCTTGTAAAGCAGCAATATCGATAACTGGGCGCCCTAAAGTACCTTTAATAATAGGAAGTTCGTATTCTTCACCATTCACGGTTAGTTTGGCATTAGTATCAGCCATAAATTGCTCTCCATTGATTTAACTTGTTAGAATAAAATTACTACAGACGCTCACCCTCGCGTCATTGTCGGTTAAACGGTAAAAATGCGCTTAACTCATTTAGTACGCAGGGTATATTAGCAGCAATTCTTGATGATTTGAAAAAACTTTTATGGACCATGTGTCCGATTGAAGCGGTTTAGCGGTGGTTATTCACTGTAATATTTGTATCAAAATATGTCTGGTTGGTTATTTTACTGAAAATCCTTAGCGGAGTTAGAAAGTTTACAGCATCATTGTTAGGCTAATGTTTTCGATGTCTGGATATGGTCAAAACAAAAAACTCACCAACAATAGAGTCAAAAACAGACAGCGCATGCCCAGCGAGTGACTGAAAGTTTGTCACAATAATGACTGATAAAAATCATGATGACTTGCCTCTATTTATTTGGGCGATAAAGGTGTCTGTATGCTTACAAAAGGGATAAATTTGTAATTATTGCTCAGTCATTTTATAATTGTAGGAATTAACTGGCCCTAGCTTTGTGCGAATTGATAAGTGGTCATGATATAGTGTCGTCTAGAGCTTTCTCTATTCATGCTTATTTACGATTGTCTGGTGTCTCGATAGACCAAACCGCATTCTATGGTTTGAGTGCTCTTTAACTGTTCTGTTTTTTAAATGCTCAGCACGATTCTTCAGTGTTTAGCACAAGATCCGCTTTGATGTAGCCGACATAGTAACGTTGTCTTGCTATTCATACGACCAATAAAAATAGACTGGTTAGTCGATCTTACTCATGTTTATTCTCTTTGTTGTATAATAGATGGGTTGTTTGATAGGCCTGTCAGCTCAAAAAGCGACATTGGACAGTTTATCAATACCTTTTATACATGATCCTTTCTTCATATTTAGCACAAACTAAACGAAGTCAGCTAGCTCTTCCTTACTTTATTCGTCTCGTGTGTTGCTCGATGCTTAATTGACACCATTTATGTCAAGCGTTGATAGCAGATACAGGAGTATAACCGCAAAAAGGATGCCCGCTGTGAAAAGCAACCGACCTATTGATCTGCCTTTAAGCCAAGTGATTAGCGTTAATCGCTCACCGATTGCGATCGCCTCTATCTTGCATCGTATCTCTGGCATTATTTTATTTTTATTGATTCCTGTCATGCTGTGGATACTACAAAACTCATTGGCGTCGCCTGAGAGTTTTGCGACTGTATTTGACAACGTACTTGTGCGCTTTTTGGCATGGATCTTTGTTGCCGCCATTGCATATCATTTTGTGATGGGTATCAAACATTTATTTGCTGATATGGGCATGAACGAAGAGCTAAAATCTGGCCGCACTGCCTCTATGGTCAGTTTTGTGATAGCAGCGATTTTAGTTGTCGCGTCATTTGTATGGGTGATGTTCTAATGATTAAAAATGATTCAGGAATCAAAAGTGCTACAGGTCTGACAGGTTCAGGCTCACGTGATTGGATTATTCAGCGTATTAGTGCTGTTGTTTTAGCCGTTTATAGTGTGGTATTGCTGGGCTTCTTTTTGACCCATGGCGATGTCACTTTCGTTGAATGGTCATCATTTATGACCAGCCTACCGATGCGTCTATTCAGTTTGGTTGCCGTACTGGCACTAGCTGGTCATGCGTGGGTTGGAATGTGGACAGTATTTACTGACTATATTACGACGGGCAAACTAGGCTCAAGCGCAGCGGGTCTACGTTTAGTGCTCCAGTCATTGATGATTATCGCTATTTTAGTATTTCTATTTTGGGGCTTTATGATTTTTTGGGGTAACGGTTTCAGTATCGCTGCCGTTTAACCCTCTCATAAAAAGCTCTGATATCTATATATAACAGCGGATGCGTCCAGTCACTATATTGGTTGGAAAAGTATTTTAAAACCATTCGTTGGTAGCCAAAAATAGTCATAGCATTGGGCTAGCATTACTGATCAGCCAATTGATTTATAGATGGCTGAATAGGCTCAGTCCAGTATAACGATAGATATGCAAATGAAGTGCTTAAAGATTGTTAAGCTGTCTTATTCTATAAGCGTATGAAATGGCCAATTAATGAGCCTTCATGGCTGTGATAGGAAGCGCTTTATATAGTCTTTCATTTACTTCTCAGCATTAACAGGCATTAGGAAAACCGTAATGGCAACTAGACAAGACAATACCATTAGTAATATTAAAACCCTAAACTACGATGCAGTTATCGTTGGTGGTGGTGGCTCAGGTATGCGTGCTTCATTGCATTTAGCGGAAGCGGGCATGAAGGTTGCAGTTCTTACCAAAGTATTCCCAACACGTTCGCACACGGTTGCCGCTCAGGGTGGTATCGGTGCAAGTTTGGGTAACATGAGCAATGACAACTGGCACTTTCACTTCTATGATACCGTTAAGGGATCAGATTGGTTAGGTGACCAAGATGCTATCGAATACATGTGCCGTGAAGCACCAAAAGTAGTCTATGAGCTTGAGCACATGGGCATGCCGTTTGACCGTAACGAAGATGGCACGATTTATCAGCGCCCGTTTGGTGGTCATACGTCTAACTATGGCGAAAAAGCTGTACAACGTGCTTGTGCTGCTGCCGACCGTACTGGTCACGCACTGCTGCACACGTTATATCAGAAAAACCTAGAGCAAGGTACTGAGTTCTTTATCGAGTGGATTGCGCTTGATTTGATCAAAGACGAAGCGGGTAACATCAACGGTGTGGTTGCACTTGAGCAAGAGACAGGTACTATCGCTGTATTCCAGTCACCAATTACTGTCCTAGCGACAGGTGGTGCTGGTCGTATTTTCGCAGCTTCTACCAATGCTTATATCAATACTGGTGACGGTATTGGCATGGCAGTACGTGCTGGCATTCCATTGCAAGACATGGAGTTCTGGCAGTTCCATCCAACTGGTGTTCATGGTGCAGGTGTACTATTGACCGAAGGTTGCCGCGGTGAAGGTGCTATCTTGCGTAACAAAGATGGTGAAGCGTTCATGGAGCGTTATGCACCAACCGTGAAAGACTTGGCACCACGTGATCTAGTATCGCGCTCAATGGATCAAGAAATCAAAGAAGGCCGTGGTTGTGGTCCTAATGCTGATCATATCGTAATGGACATGACGCATCTAGGTGTTGAAACCATCATGAAGCGCTTACCATCAGTATTTGAGATCGGTAAAAACTTTGCCAACGTTGACATCACTAAAGAGCCAATTCCAGTAATCCCAACTATTCACTACATGATGGGCGGTATTCCAACCACTATTCATGGTCAAGTGATTGTACCGGATTTAGAAGCAGGTACGGATGAAGACGGCCTATATGCTAAAGGCAATGTGGTTAAAGGTCTTTATGCAATCGGCGAGTGTGCTTGTGTAAGTGTACATGGTGCTAACCGTCTAGGTACAAACTCTCTACTGGATCTATTGGTATTTGGCCGTGCAGCTGGTAAGCATATCGTTGATGAATTTCATCACGCTGATCACAACTATAAGCCGCTTGACCCTCGTGTACTTGACTTTACGGTTCGTCGTTTAGACAAACTGCAACAGTCTACCGCAGGCTATAATGCGCAAGACGTGGCTGATGAGATTCGTGCCACTATGCAGACACATGCGAGCGTTTTCCGTACGCAAGCAATGATGGATGAAGGCGTTGAGAAGATTTTAGCACTGGGTGAAAAGATCGACAAAATCCATCTAGGTGACAAATCTCAAGTGTTTAACACAGCACGTATCGAAGCGTTCGAAGTTGCTAACTTATATGAAGTAGCAAAAGCGACAATGATCTCAGCTGCACAGCGTCATGAAAGCCGCGGCGCGCACAGCGTATCTGACTACGATCGTCCAGAAGATGATGACTATGCACCAAATGGCCGTAATGACCACGATTGGATGAAGCATACCTTATGGTACTCTGAAGGCAACCGCATCATTTATAAGCCTGTTCGTAAAGTGCCATTGACGGTTGACTATATTGAACCAAAAGTTCGTGTCTACTAGTTTTAGACAATGCGCCTGATGTATAGCTGATATACAAACGCAGCGTTAACGTTTTATCCCTTATTCATTTATTAAAAAGGTGACCGCCAGCTACATGCTCATGCCAGCGCTACTACGCTATTAATTGGTATCCGATATTGGTTATCAGTACTGATTGATAGTTAGCGCGACTATGTTGCAATCTTTGTATGCCCGCCATCACCTACGTGTGGAGTTTAGCATTATGAGCCGAGGTACTCGCACCATCGAAATCTATCGCTACGATCCAGATCTGGACGCAGCGCCGCGCATGCAAACGTATACGATTGAACTACTTGATTCAGATCGTATGTTGCTTGACGTATTATTACGCCTAAAGAAAGAAGATGAAACGCTCACCTTCCGTCGCTCTTGCCGTGAGGGCATTTGTGGCTCTGATGGTATGAACATCAATGGCAAAAATGGTCTAGCATGTCTAATCAACATGAACACGCTACCAGAAAAAGTAACGGTTCGTCCGCTACCTGGTTTGCCAGTGGTTCGTGACTTGGTCGTCGATATGAACCAATTCTATGAGCAATATGAAAAAGTACATCCGTACTTAATCAATGATCAGCCAGCACCACCGACAGAGCGTCTGCAATCACCTGAGCAACGTGAAAAACTGAACGGCCTATACGAATGTATCTTATGTGCATGCTGTTCAACCAGCTGCCCATCGTTCTGGTGGAACCCTGACAAATTCCTAGGCCCATCAGCATTGTTACATGCTTATCGTTTCGTGGCTGATAGCCGCGATGGTGATACTCAAGCGCGCTTGGCTCGTTTGGATGATCCGTTTAGCCTATTCCGTTGCCGTGGTATCATGAACTGCGTATCCGTTTGTCCAAAAGGTTTGAATCCAACCAAAGCGATTGGTCATCTACGAAATATGTTAATTGACCAAGCAGGTTAATCGTTTATAATTGCCTTGTTTTAATAGATTCAATACGTAAAACACCACCTATTCGTTAGGTGGTGTTTTTGTTGGTTAAAAAGACGACATACAGACGCACTATTTTTGACAGTCGTCCTTGTACGAATAAGCCTTTTATGGGTTTGCTGGGGATTATTTGGCGTAAAAATAGCCATAGATTTGATGAATCAACAGATAAGTCCTCGGTCGGTCGAGCGTAAGACTTTATGGGCAATACGTTGGTCGTATGTAAGAATACATAGTATATAAACAATCAGCCTATATAATCAGATATAGACATAGGTAATTTTTGGTATAATCGTGTCTACGATTTAATCAGACTATTACAGCGTGTTTTTTGACCAAATGGCCTGTATGGATTGGATATCGTATGGCAATACTAGGCTAAAACACTATGCTCATGGTCATTATGCGTTTATAATTGATACTAGATATTCATTACGTAAATACTTAGTATTGAACAAACAAACTATGTCGCAAAAAGTGAGCATGATAATCTATACAGCAATGTATGTTTGTCTGAAATGACAAGATTTATCAGCAAATAGAAGCTGTTTCAGCGGCGATAGCCAGTTTATAGGCTAGCTGAAAAATTAACCACCTATTAATAGCTTACCATTAATGGGTTGGTTATAACTCAAAGAAGTATATATAAATTAATGTTGTGAAACGAGTCAGATAAGAAAACTGAGCGTTCACAAATATTTTTTTAAACGGGTATTGCAATAAGACTTGTTACCACTATTTAGCATCACTTGCTTCTTTAGACAATGACAGCAATATTCTATGGTGATGGCAATACTTAGGGATAAAAGTGTTTTATCGAATAGTATTTAACAGGATAGGACAAATTGTCTAGAGGCCTGAGCATACAACGACTGACACAATAATAAGCACAATTCCATTCATTTATCTATCAAATAGACGATTATTATGAATAGTATAACCAAAGAAAAATCTGGCCAAGTACATACCGAACTGGCTGCCGATAACGCCAACTATATAGAAGCTCTTTATGAGCAATACCTAACCGACCCTGATAGTGTTGATACTGAGTGGCAAACGTACTTCGAACAGTACAAGTCACAAAACGATGCTCAGCATAACGCTATCAAAGATCAGTTCTTACTACTTGCTCGCAACCAGACGGCGAATAAGAGTAGCAGCACTGACACCGGTTCTAGCAGCTCATCTAACGGCGATCCTAAGCAGATGGGTGTCCAGCAATTAATCTCGGCATATCGTCGCCGTGGGCATCGCCGCGCTAAGCTTGATCCTTTAGATTTGCATCCACGTGCCGAAGTAGAAGATCTGACACTGGCTTATCACAACTTGTCAGAAGCTGATCTTGATACCGTATTCCCTACCAATGATTTAGTAATCGGTAAAAATGAAGCGCCACTGCGTGAAATTATCGAAATCATGGAGCGTGTTTACTGTGGTCACATCGGTGTCGAGTACATGCATGTTACCACCAGTACAGAAAAACGCTGGATGGAAGAATACCTAGAAACCAACCTAGGTTACATCAAATTTGATAAAGAAAAGCGTCTATCTATTCTTGAGCGCCTAACCGCTGCTGAAGGTCTAGAAAAATACCTCGCTCGTAAATATACGGGTGTTAAGCGTTTTGGACTAGAAGGCGGTGAGAGCTTTATTCCTGCTATCAACGAAATCATCCAACGTGCTGGTGGTTATGGCACAAAAGAGGTGGTCATTGGCATGGCTCACCGTGGGCGTTTAAACCTATTGGTCAATATCTTAGGTAAAAACCCTGCAGACTTGTTTGATGAGTTTGATGGTAAGGTACAGCCAGAAAAAGGCTCAGGTGATGTTAAATATCACAATGGTTTTTCATCTAACGTAATGACACCAGGCGGCGAAGCGCATTTGGCTTTAGCCTTTAACCCGTCTCATCTTGAGATTGTCGCGCCAGTACTACAAGGCTCAGTACGTGCTCGTCAAGTACGTCGTAACGACCAGCCATTATTAGATAATAAAGGTGGCAACTCAGTATTACCGATTGTCATTCACGGCGATGCGGCTTTTGCTGGTCAGGGTGTGGTTCAAGAAACCTTCCAAATGTCACAAACCCGTGCTTATACCACTGGCGGTACTGTACATGTTGTTATCAACAACCAAGTTGGTTTTACTACTAGCCGTCAAGAAGATGTTCGTTCAACGGAATACTGTACTGACGTTGCCAAAATGGTCCATGCTCCTATTCTGCATGTGAATGGTGATGATCCTGAAGCAGTGGTGTTTGCCGCTCAGTTGGCCTTAGATTATCGCCATCAGTTTGACAAAGACATTATCATTGATTTGTTCTGCTATCGCCGTAACGGTCACAATGAAGCCGACGAGCCTTCAGCAACTCAGCCATTGATGTATGCTGTCATCAAAAAGCTTCCTACCACTCGTACTATCTACGCACAGAAACTGATCGCCGAAGGTATTTTGAGTGCTGAAGAAGAAAAGCAGTACGAAGATGATTATCGTGAGTCTTTAGACCGTGGTGATTACGTTGTCAGCTCTCTAGTTCAACAGCCTAATGAGCAGCTATTTGTAGACTGGAAACCTTATCTAGGTCACGACTTGGTTGATGATTGGGATACCAGTGTCGATATCGAAAAACTCAAGGGTTATGGACGCCGCATGGCCGAAATGCCAGAGGGCTACAAGCTACAACGCCAAGTTCAAAAAGTAGTTGAGCAACGCTTGGCTATGCAAACTGGTGAAGAGCCTCTTAACTGGGGTGCTGCTGAGACATTGGCTTATGCATCATTGGTTGATAATGATGATGTATTGGTACGTATTACAGGTGAAGATGTCGGCCGTGGTACTTTCTCTCATCGTCATAGTGAAATATACAATATCAATGACGGCAGCATGTATGTGCCGCTGGCTCATATGAGTGAAACTCAAGCGCGCTTTGCGACTTATAACTCATTGTTGTCAGAAGAAGCCGTACTAGCCTTCGAATATGGTTATGCTACGACAGTACCGAACGCATTGATCGTTTGGGAAGCACAGTTTGGTGATTTCGTTAACGGTGCTCAGGTTGTTATTGACCAATTTATCTCAAGTGGTGAGACGAAGTGGCAGCGTGTGTGTGGTCTGACTATGTTGCTACCACATGGCTTTGAAGGTCAAGGCCCTGAGCATTCATCTGCGCGTCTTGAGCGTTTCTTACAGCTATGTGCTGAAGACAACATGCAGGTCATCACGCCGACGACGCCTGCGCAAATTTATCATGCATTACGTCGTCAAGCAGTACGTCCGATTCGTAAGCCATTGATTGTGATGTCGCCAAAGAGCTTGCTACGTCATAAATTAGCAACTTCAAATCTAGAAGAACTTGCGAATGGTAAGTTTGAAACCGTATTGCCAGAGATGGATGATCACAACGCAGACAAAGTAACCCGTATGGTGCTGTGTGGTGGTAAGGTTTATTATGATTTGCTTGAGCAGCGCCGTGCATTGGGTCTAGACCATGTGGCTATCGTTCGTATTGAGCAGCTTTATCCATTGCCAGAGACGCGCTTAGTCGCTGAGATCGAAAAATACAGCAACCTAACAGAAATCGTATGGACGCAAGAAGAGCCGTTGAACCAAGGTGCTTGGTATTATTTGGCACCGCATATGTTCCGTATTGTCGTACCACACCCAACCAAGGCAAAAGTCATGGAGCCGGTGGCACGTCCTGCCAGTGCAGCACCTGCGACAGGTTCACCAAAATTACATGCTCAGCAGCAGCAAGCATTGATCGCTGGTGGTCTTGGTATCAGTGTTGATGAGTTGTCTAAGTAATAAACGGTCTAATCAAAAGACTGTAGAAGATAAATGAATCAGGCGATGACAGTCAGTATCCTTTAATACAATTCACGTAGTATGTTAAATGGTACTGACTGCCTATCACGACTTAATAATAAATATGAATATCCAAATCTAAGGAGTATATCGATGGCTGATATCAAAGCCCCCGTTTTTCCAGAATCGGTTGCCGACGGCACAATCGTTGAATGGCATGTTACTGAAGGTCAGCAAGTTAACCGTGATGACCTATTGGCTGAAATCGAAACTGATAAAGTTGTATTAGAAGTGGTCGCACCTGATAATGGCGTTGTCACCAAAATCGTTAAGCATGTTGATGATACTGTGTTGTCTGATGAGCTTATCGCTCAATTTGAAGCGGGCGCAAGTGCAGGCGAAGCACCAGCCGCAGATACAGAGCAATCAGCTGCACCAGCACAAGAAAAACAAGCGGCAGATGGTGGCGAGCCAGTACAAGTAACAGACAAAAAAGACGACGCTGATCATAAAGATCAAAGTCCAGCAGTTCGTAAAGCAGCAAAAGAGTCTGGCGTAGATCCTAAAGAAGTGGAAGGCAGCGGCCGCGGTGGTCGTGTCACCAAAACGGATATGGCTAACCCAACACTGAAATCAGACAGCAGCATCAAATCTGATAGCGGTCGTCCTGTTGCTGAATCAATGGGCGAGCGTACTGAAAAACGCGTTCCAATGACTCGTCTTCGTAAGCGTGTTGCTGAGCGTCTATTATCAGCATCACAAGATACAGCCATGTTGACGACGTTTAACGAAGTGAACATGAAGCCGTTGATGGATATGCGTGCTAAATATAAAGATAAGTTCGAAAAACGTCATGGCGTACGTTTAGGCTTTATGTCATTGTTCGTGAAAGCGGCAACTGAAGCACTTAAACGCTTCCCAGCAGTCAACGCTTCACTAGACGGCGACGACATTGTTTATCATGGTTTCTATGATATCGGTGTTGCAGTCTCTTCAGATCGCGGCTTGGTTGTTCCAGTATTACGTGATACAGACAGCATGAGCATGGCTGATGTCGAAAGCCGTATTCGTGAGCTTGGTGGCCTTGCTCAAAAAGGCAAACTTGGTCTGGATGACATGACTGGCGGTACTTTCACTATCTCAAACGGTGGTGTATTCGGCTCATTGATGTCAACGCCTATCTTGAACCCGCCACAAACTGCTATCCTAGGTATGCATGCGATCAATGACCGCCCAATGGCTGTCGATGGCAAAGTTGAAATCCTACCAATGATGTACTTGGCACTCTCTTATGACCATCGTATGATTGATGGTAAAGAAGCGGTACAGTTCTTAGTAACTATCAAAGAATTGGTCGAAGATCCAGCGATGTTACTACTAGACTTGTAAGCTTTTAAGCTTGTATTGGCAAACGCTGATACAAGCTTTTTAACTTTGGTTTAAATGGTGGTGTTAGCTGTTTATTTATAAATAAGAGTGTTTCGCTGACATGGTGTATTAACCATTAAATAGAAACACACTGAGTAAAAACATCGCTTATTTATTAACGAGACAATCCTCAGTTTGAATGATAAATAAAATTGGAAATAGGAACGTACTATGAAAGATAATTATGATTTAGTCGTCATCGGCGGCGGTCCTGGTGGTTACGAAGCAGCTATTCGTGCAGGTCAATTGGGTATGAGCGTTGCTTGTATCGAAAAACGTGTTTATAAAGGTGAGCCAGCGCTTGGCGGCACTTGCTTAAACGTTGGTTGTATCCCATCAAAAGCCTTACTTGATAGCTCGCATCGTTATGAAGCGACTAAGCATGACCTTGCTGAACATGGTATCAGCACAGGCGATGTCGCTATTGATATCGAACAAATGATTGCGCGTAAAGAAGGCATCGTCAAGCAATTGACGGGCGGCGTTGCAGCATTATTAAAAGGCAATGGCGTTGACTGGCTACAAGGCTGGGGCACATTGGTTGACGGCAAAGGCGCTGACAAAACCGTTAAATTTACCGCACTTGCTGACGAAACCGAAACGACCATCACTGCTAAGAATGTCATTCTTGCGGCAGGTTCTGTTCCTATTGATATTCCTGTTGCAAAAACTGATGGCGACCGTATTGTTGATTCAACTGGCGCACTTGATTTCACTGAAGTACCCAAGCGTCTAGGCGTTATTGGTGCTGGTGTTATCGGTCTTGAGCTTGGTTCAGTATGGCGTCGTTTGGGCGCAGAAGTCGTTGTTTATGAAGCGCTGCCAAGCTTCTTAGCCGCTGCTGATAAAGACATTGCCAAAGAAGCAGGCAAAATGCTCAAAAAGCAAGGTCTTGATATTCGTGTTGATACCAAAGTGATCAATGCTGAAGTCAAAGATGATCAAGTTGTTGTCACTAGCGAAAGCAAAGGTGAATCATCTGAGGAAAGCTTCGACAAACTAATCGTTTGTGTTGGTCGCCGTGCCTATGCTGAAAAACTATTGGGTGATGACAGTGGCGTTACATTGACCGAACGTGGTCTTATCGATGTAAACGATCAGTGCAAAACCAATCTTGATGGTGTTTATGCTATCGGTGACTTGGTACGTGGTCCTATGCTTGCGCACAAAGCAATGGAAGAAGGCATGATGGCTGTTGAGCGTATTCATGGCGAAAAAGCTCAAGTTAACTATGACACTATCATCAATGTCATTTATACTCACCCAGAAATCGCATGGGTAGGCTTGACTGAGCAAGAA
The DNA here is from genome assembly GCF_030407455.1 of Psychrobacter sp. 5A.1. Classification (GTDB taxonomy): domain Bacteria; phylum Pseudomonadota; class Gammaproteobacteria; order Pseudomonadales; family Moraxellaceae; genus Psychrobacter. The sequence continues at coordinate 27,079 of NZ_JASDDJ010000007.1, read as the reverse complement.
GCGGAAGCAGCTGGCTATGAAGTTAAAACAGGCTCGTTCAACTTAGCTGCTAACGGCCGTGCACTAGCCCAAAGCGAAGCGCAAGGCTCTATCAAAGTAGTGGCTGATGCTAAAACAGATCGTCTGCTAGGTATGCATGCAATCTCTGCGGGTGCTGGTGATATCGTCCATCAAGGTATGATCGCGATGGAATTTGTCTCTAGTATTGAAGACCTACAGTTGATGACGTTTGCGCATCCAACGATTTCAGAAGCCGTGCACGAAGCTGCTCTGTCTGCTGATGGCCGTGCTATTCACGCCATTCAGCGCAAAAAGCGTAAAAAATAAGCAGTTTTATTATCGATTTACAACCTGATTGTGGTATCGCTGTTTTGGTGATGCCACAATCATGAGTGCGTCAGACGTATGATTCATATGTATATGCGCGCACTTGATTTCACTTTTTATTAATTGTAAAAAATAAAGGATACAATCAATGAATTTACATGAGTATCAAGCAAAAGAGCTATTAAAAAGCTACGGTTTGCCGATTCAAGAGGGCATCATTGCCCATAACGGCGACGAAGCTGCTGCTGCTTTTGATAAAACCCCAACTGACATTGCGGTAATTAAAGCGCAAGTACATGCTGGTGGTCGCGGTAAAGCTGGTGGTGTAAAGCTGGTTAAAACTCGTGAAGAAGCCAAGCAAGTTGCTGAAGAGCTAATTGGTACTAACCTAGTTACGTTCCAAACTGACGCTGATGGTCAACCAGTCAACTTCGTATTGGTTGCAGAAGATATGTATCCAGTACAAACTGAGCTATATCTTGGCGCAGTGGTTGATCGTGCGACTCGTCGTGTGACCTTTATGGCATCAACCGAAGGTGGTGTTGATATCGAAGAAGTTGCACACAGCACTCCAGAAAAAATCTTTAAAGTACATGTTGATCCTTTAGTTGGTCTAATGCCTTTCCAAGCGCGCGATGTTGCGTTCAAACTTGGTCTAGAAGGCAAGCAAATCAATCAGTTCGTTAAATTAATGACTGGTGCTTATAAAGCATTTGTTGAAAACGACTTTGCATTAATGGAAATTAACCCATTAGCGGTTCGTGAAAACGGCGAAATCGTTTGTGTTGATGGCAAAATTGGTATCGATTCAAACGCACTATACCGTCTACCTAAAATTGCAGCACTACAAGACAAAACTCAAGAAAACGAGCGTGAGCTTAAAGCTGCTGAGTTTGACCTAAACTACGTTGCCCTAGAAGGTAACATCGGTTGTATGGTTAACGGTGCTGGTCTTGCAATGGCAACAATGGATATCATCAAATTGTATGGTGGCAAGCCTGCTAACTTCTTGGACGTTGGCGGCGGCGCAACTAAAGATCGCGTTGTTGAAGCATTCAAGATCATTCTTGAAGACAGCAGCGTTGAAGGTGTTCTAATCAATATCTTCGGTGGTATCGTACGTTGTGACATGATTGCAGAAGCCATTATCGCTGCTGTTAAAGAAGTCGATGTACAAGTACCTGTCGTTGTACGTCTAGAAGGTAATAATGCTGAAAAAGGCTTACAAATTCTAGAAGAGTCTGGTCTTAAGCTGACTACAGCTCAAGGCCTAGCAGATGCCGCTCAAAAAATTGTCGATGCGGTTAAAGCCTAAGTCTTTAATGATTAGTGTCTAGAAATAAACACTAAAGCATAGTAGTCAACGCGTGATAGTAGCTTTTATATAAAAATTGACCATTAACATTGAATAAAAATGGTACTAAGAGTCGCTATCACAAGACAACCGAATACAAGGAATAAATAATGAGTGTATTAATCGATAAAGATACCAAAGTATTGGTACAAGGTTTCACTGGTAAAAATGGTACGTTCCACTCTGAGCAAGCAATCGAATACGGTACTAAAGTAGTCGGCGGCGTAACACCAGGTAAAGGCGGTCAAACGCATCTAGGCCTACCAGTATTTAATACAATGGCAGAAGCCATGGAAGCGACTCAAGCGGATGCTTCTGTTATCTATGTACCAGCACCATTCGTACTAGATTCTATCGTTGAAGCAATCGATGCTGGCGTTAAGTTGATCGTAGTGATCACTGAAGGCGTACCGACTATCGATATGCTAAAAGCCAAACGCTATCTTGAAGAAGCGGGCGATGTGCGTCTTGTTGGTCCTAACTGCCCAGGCGTTATCACGCCAGGTCAGTGCAAAATCGGCATCATGCCAGGCCACATTCATCAGCCAGGTAAAGTGGGCATTATCTCACGCTCTGGTACTTTGACTTATGAAGCCGTAGCTCAGACGACTAAGCTTGGTTTTGGTCAATCAACTTGTATCGGTATCGGTGGTGATCCTATCCCTGGTATGAACCAGATTGACGCATTGAAATTGTTCGAAGCTGATCCACAAACTGAAGCTATCATCCTAATCGGTGAGATCGGTGGTACTGCTGAAGAAGAAGCTGCTGCTTATATCAAAGACCATGTGACTAAGCCAGTTGTTGGTTATATCGCTGGTGTTACCGCTCCAGAAGGCAAGCGTATGGGTCATGCTGGCGCTATCATCTCTGGTGGTCAAGGTACTGCTGAAGAGAAATTCAAAGCGTTTGAAGATGCTGGCATCGCGTATACGCGTGACCCATCTAAGCTTGGCGAAAAGCTAAAAGAAGTTACTGGTTGGTAAAATAGGCATAAGTCTATTAAACACCAGAACTGTATTGAATAAAAAAAAAGACACCCCTACAATGGGGTGTCTTTTTTTTTCAAAATGAACAATAAAAACTCAAAGCGTTCTTGTACCAGTCCTCATGGATAAAGTAAATTTCCCGTAGCATTGACAGAGCATGAATCTGAATGACTATAATGGATCTTAAGTTGTATTGAGTTACAGCTGTCTAATAATGCGTTATGATTGTCTTCTTTTTACTCATCTTTTTAATTTAGTTAACACACTATGAAAAAAATCACTCACGCCGTTATCCCCGTTGCAGGCTTTGGTACACGTATGCTGCCATTGTCCAAATCTGTGCCAAAAGAGCTATTGCCGCTAGGTAATCGTCCTGCTATCCATTATGTGGTCGAAGAGGCAATCGCTGCGGGTATCAAGCATATTGTCTTGGTTGGTCATGCACAAAAAAGTGCGATTGAAAACTACTTTGATATCAATGCTGAGCTAGACAATCAGCTTAGAGCGAAAGGTAAAGACGAGCTGGCGGATAGCTTAAACTGGCTACCAGAGGATGTGACAGTATCGATGATACGTCAGGGTAAAGCTTTAGGGCTTGGCCATGCGGTACTTGTTGCTCGACCAATCATCGGTGAGCATGACTTTGCCGTTCTGCTTCCAGATGTCGTGCTTGATCCATTTACTGGCGATATGGCTGCTGATAATTTAGCGTTTATGATTGATGCCTTCGGCGAAGACAACCATTCACAAATATTAGTCGATAAAGTCGCTGATGAAGATGTGCATAAATACGGTATTGCTAAGCTGAGCGATGCCAGTAATATTGATGAGCAATCAGACACTAACACTAGCTTTAAAGTCGCAGGGTTTGTAGAAAAGCCTAACTTAGCCGATGCACCTTCTAAATTAGCAGTCGTTGGTCGTTATGTCTTTAGCAACCATATCTTTGACTACTTAGCCAATACCAAAGCCTCAGTCGGTGGTGAGATTCAGCTGACGGATGCCATTGATGCCTTGATCAGTGAGTACGGAGTGAATGTCACGACGATGCACGGTAACAGCTATGATGCAGGTGATATGCGCTCATATATGCAGGCGTTTATCTATTTCGCCGAGCAGCAATTAGCAGAAGATGAATAGCTGATGGTTGATATCAAAGATGATATAAGCTATCACAGTGCTCGCCATTCTAAATACTGGCAGCAACTAAAAACGCTTGCAAAGCATCCGTGGTCACTTGCACAGCTGTTTGCACAGGATGACAGTCGTGCTGCGCGTTTTAGTATGCAAGCTGGCGCGCTGTATATGGACTATAGCAAGCAATGTATTGATGAGCAGGTACTGGCAACTCTATTTAAGCTAGCAGAGAGCTGTGAATTGTCGACCCGTATTGATGCGCTTATGCAGGGCGCCTTGGTAAATACCAGTGAAGAGCGTGCAGCGCTACACACGGCGCTACGTCTGCCAGAAACAGCCACTTTACAAGTTGAAAATCAAAATATCGTTGCTGATGTACATCACAGTTTAGCGCAGGTAGCGAGACTATCTGAGCGGGTTCGTAGTGGTACATGGCGTGGTTTTTCAGGTAAGGCTATCACTGATGTCGTTAATATTGGCGTTGGTGGCTCTGATCTTGGACCGCTCATGGCGACGACAGCGCTTGATGAATGGGCAGACACCGAGATTGAAGTGCACTTCGTCTCCAACATGGATGGCACGCAGCTTGATAACTTGCTGAAACATCTAAATCCTGAGACAACCTTATTTATTATCTCATCCAAATCCTTTGGTACTGTCGATACGTTATCCAATGCTAAGACAGCGTTGTCATGGCTACTTGCCACTGCTAAGCTACGTGCGGGCACTGAAGACAGTGTGTTACGCCGCCACTTTATTGGCATCTCTGCCAATAGTAAGAAAATGAGTGCTTGGGGGATTCATCCTGAGCATCAATTACAGCTTTGGGAATGGGTCGGCGGTCGATTTTCTTTATGGTCGGCGATTGGGCTGGCCATTGCTATTCGTATCGGTATGTTTGGCTTCAAAGAGTTATTGGCTGGAGCTCACAGTATGGACGAGCACTTTTCGCAAGCTGATTTTTCGGAGAACCTACCGGTATTACTAGGGCTGCTTGCCGTTTGGAACAGTACCTTTTTACAGGTGAATGCTCATACTGTATTACCCTACGATGGTCGTCTCAGCTATTTACCAAGCTACTTAACTCAGTTAGAAATGGAAAGTAATGGTAAGTCGGTTACCCAGCATGGCGATCATATTGACTATGATACATGCCCGATTCTATGGGGTGAGATTGGCTCCAATGCTCAGCATGCGTTTTATCAATTGCTGCATCAAGGGACACAGCAAGTCTCTTGCGACTTTATCGCTTGCGTGCGCCGCTATAGTGGCGAAGTAAAAAACGCCTCTTTACAACAACAGCATGAACTGTCTTTAGCCAATTGTTTGGCACAAAGTCGCGTACTGGCGTTTGGCAATGCTGCTGTGGCAGATGCTTCTAGTAATAGCGAAGAGATTTCTGAAACTGCCACCAATGCCGATAAATATAAATATTACCGTGGCAATCAGCCTTCAACCACGTTGCTGATCGATGAGCTGACGCCGCATAGTTTGGGAGCGCTGATTGCGCTTTATGAACATAAGGTCTACGTCATGGCCAGTATTTGGGATATCAACCCGTTTGATCAATGGGGCGTGGAGATGGGTAAGCAAATGGCAGAGGCCGTACATCAAGCGATGCAACACACGCAGCAAGAGTCTCAAGGACAATTTGATACCTCTACTGACCAGCTGCTACAACGCATTAGACAGCTGTCTTAATTCTGCTGCCGATACATTAATAAAGTGAAAAGGTAAGCTTATGAGCGCTGATTCTATAAATGATAATACTCCCAAGTATATGAATATATCTAAACCACAAGGTACTGATAGCAATCAAGTTTGTGTGCTTATTGGTCATAGTATTGAAGCCATTACCAGTGCCGTGGTGCTGGCAAGCTTAGGTCAACGCATCCATTTGTATGCGGATATGGATTTATTAACTCAGCAGATACAGCAATATGGTTTTGAGCATCATTTACAAGCGCTGTGGCAGATGTATGAGCAGCAGCAGGTTATTACTAGCAAAGCGTTGCCCGATAGTGCCGATACGCTAATCAAATGCTATGAATCGGCAAGTCATGACGAAGTTGATAATCAAAGCACTGTGGCATTTTACTGGTTATTTTTAGATAGCATCAAATTGGTATGGACAGAAGACAGTTGGATTATCGCGTTTAATCAAAGCCATCAGCAGGCGCTACCTGTGGTTATGAGCGGCATTGAGCAATTAGGCCATGTAGCCGATTTGGCTCAGCAGTTACAGCGTGCTTGGGTATACTATCTGCCATTTGTCTTTTTGCAAGACGGCGATGCTTATAGTTCAATGTTAAATCCTTCATTGTGGTTACTCGGTGAAAAAACCGCCAACAGTAGTCAACATCTAGAAGTGTTAAAACCTTTGATGCAGCACGCGCGTGCCGCCCATCACGCTGATATTGCGACGATAGAATTTGCCCGTAGTAGTATCATGGCGATGCTCGCAACGCGAGTGAGTTTTATGAATGAGATGTCACGCTTGGCGGACAGTCAACAGGTCGATATCAAGCAAGTCAGTCGTATTATGGGGTTGGATGAACGGGTTGGTAGTAGCTACTTACAAGCAGGTTGGGGCTTCGGTGGTAACACGCTCCCGACTGAGTTGTCTAAGTTACAGCAGTCAAGCCAAACGCACAGTTTGAATATGCCGCTGTTGCAGTCAGTCATGCACATCAACGAAGACCAAAAAGAGCTGATATTCCGTAAATTCTGGCAGTATTTTGATGGTTTTATCGATAATAAAACCGTGATGGTTTGGGGTGGTAGCTATAAAGCCGGATCCGGACGTACTGCTGGCTCCGCCATTCATCCATTATTGGCTTTGTTGTGGTCTTATAATATTCGTACGATAGTCTATAGTGATAAAGCGAAGGCCGAACTTGCTGTGCTTTATCAGCAGCAACCTTTACTTGAGTTGACTGACACTCCTTACGAGCAACTTCGTGAGGCTCAGGCAATTTTTATCGTGAGTTGGTCACCACGAGATCAATTGGATATTGGCAAAATCAATCAACAAGCCATGCCAGTATTTGATGCGCAAAATGCCCTGACACGCTCGCAAATTAATAGCTTAGTAGGTGACTATATGGGTATTGGTCGAACTAAATAGTTTGATTTAAGGTTTTCTGTGTATAGAAAAAAGGCTCGCTAATACTCATTAGCGAGCCTTTTTCGACTGACAATCAGAATTATTTTACTGGGGTAATCACTTTATGCTGGTACGGCACCTTGCGTTGCTAGCCATTGCTGAATTTCTTGAGTTTTAGCAGCCAGTAACGGTTGATCACCGCGACTTTCAATATTCAATCTGATAAGCGGCTCAGTATTTGAAGCACGCAGATTGAAGCGCCAGTCACCAAAATTCAGACTTAAACCATCGAGTGTTGATTTAATTGGTTGCTCGTTGCTGAATTTATCTTCAATTGCGCTAATAATTGTTGGTGAGTCATAGGTTGTAAGACGAAAGTTTAGTTCACCTGAGCTAGGATAGGCGGCAATATAGCCTGTGACCAATTCGGATAGTGTTTTACCAGTGATAGACAACAGCTCAATGGTTAATAGCCAAGGAATCATGCCGCTATCACAATAGAAGAAGTCACGGAAATAGTGATGGGCAGACATCTCACCACCGTATACCGCGCCAGAGTCACGCATGACTTGCTTAATGAATGAGTGTCCAGATTTACTGATGACGGCCTTACCGTTATGTTCTTCTATCACCGCTTCGGTATTATAGATCACTCGCGGATCATAGACGATTGATTCACTTGGATATTTATTCAAAAACGCTTGCGCAAGCATACCAACGATGTAGCTACCATCGATAAATTCGCCACGTTCATCGAATAAAAAGCAGCGATCAAAGTCACCATCAAAAGCAATACCAAGATCGGCCTTATGCTTTAAAACAGTTTGCTGGGTAGCCACTCTATTGGCTTCAATCATAGGGTTGGGAATGCCGTTAGGAAAGCTGCCATCAGGGGCATGATGTAATTTAATCACTTCAGTCGGTGCATCAGCTTGTGCAAGTTTTTCAATCAACAAATCAACTACTGGCCCGGCGCTGCCATTGCCTGAATTAATAATCAGTTTGAGTGGCTTTAGTTTATCAGTATCGATAAAGGTCATGACATGATCGACATAAGCGCTTTTATCGGTCAATAATTTTAGTTTTCCTGATGGATTGTCAGTCGTGAATTTGCCAGATTCTGCAAGTGCCTGAATCTCTGCCAAACCATCATCAGCACTGATTGGTTTTGAATGTTCTTTGATCAATTTCAAGCCATTATAATTGATAGGGTTGTGACTGGCAGTCACTTCGATACCACCCAATGCCTGATAATGACTGGTGGCAAAATATACCTCCTCAGTACCAGTCATACCCAAATCAATCACATCAATACCAGCATCAATAATACCTGCTATGGTAGCCTGTTTAAGCTGTTCACTAGAATGGCGAATGTCGCTACCGATGACAATGGCAGGTTTTAGATTTGTCATATCATTGTCATGAGTCTTACTTACTGTACTATGACGCTGATGTAGAATCTGCGCAAAGGCACGCCCAATACGGTAAGCAATCTCTTCATCCAGATTAACGCCAAGCTCACCGCGTATATCGTAAGCTTTGAATGAGCTGATCGTAATAGGATTGAATTCAGTCTTTGGCTGATAGCTAATGGTCGCAGAAGTAGACATAATGGTAAAAATTCCTTGCGCGTGAGCAGTGGTAAAATAATAAAGTAGATAGCACAATTATAGGCCAATCAGAGTTCAATGATACACTAACCACTCAATGATGAACCAAACGCGCGCCAATAGTTATTGATTAACTTTATACTAAGCCACCGAATAAAATAACAAACAAAACGATAAGAGCTTCCCTTATGAATACTCTCGACAATAAAATCACAGTGCCTGTACCAGTACAAGGAACACCAGAAGCCACAGGCCAGCTTGATGATCTTTTAGCATTGATGGCGCGGCTGCGAGTTGATTGTCCATGGGATAAGAAGCAAAGCAATCATAGCCTCATTCCTTATGCCATCGAAGAGGCTTATGAGCTAGGCGAAGCGGTACAAAGCGATGATGATGAAGATATCAAAGGCGAGCTGGGCGATGTGCTACTGCAAGTGGTGTTTCATTGTCAGATGTATGCTGAGCAAGGGCGCTTTGATATGAGTGACGTTATTACCACCTTACAAGAGAAGCTGATTCGTCGTCATCCGCATGTGTTTGAGGCCGAAAACTTGAAAGATGATGCAGCGGTAAAAGTACGTTGGGATGAGATTAAAGCGGAAGAGCAGCACGCACGTGAGGCACGCGGTAAACCAAAGCGACGTCTGGATAATACCAAAGTAGGCAGTGCGCTCATGCAAGCACAAGATGTACAAAAGCAGGCCTCAAAATTGGGGTTTGATTGGGAAGGTATTGCAGGGGCAGTGGATAAGCTAGATGAAGAGATTGCCGAGCTAAAAAGTGAATTGACGGATAAATCCAAAGAAGCTGCTAAATATGACATAAGCAAAGCCAATATCAGAGAAGTCGAAAAAGAACTGGGTGATTGTATGTTTGCCCTAGTCAATGTCGCACGCAAGTTAAATCTTGATGCAGAAACAGCAACGCTGACGTGTGTACATAAATTTAAGTCACGTTTTGGTTATATTGAAGCGCAATTAGATGCAGCTGGCAAGCGTTTGGAAGACAGCGATATAACAGAGATGGATGCATTGTGGGAAGCGGCGAAACAACATGAACGCTCATCCTAAAGACTCGTTTGCTAGCGTAACCAAGACAGCTATTTTAGGTTGTGTTTTGGCTATTTTGATACTTAACGATGCTAATGCAGCGCCCTGTTTTGACGATCCTCAGCGTGCCTATGAGTACCTGTTGTCACAAGAAAATGCCAAAACTCAAGCGCGTGAGCAATATACCGTGAATATCAATCGTGCCAGCGAAGGTGAGTTGGTTTCACTCAATGGTATCGGCAGCAGTAAGGCCCAAGCGATTATTTTATATCGTGAGATGTTTGGTAATTTTAAGACAGTTGATGAGTTAGCAAAGGTTAAAGGTATCGGTGCAAAAACCGTTGAGAAAAATCGAGGACGTTTAAGCGTACAAGATTAAGGGCATTATTTTGCTTTAATTAACCCCGATATTGACAAAATAGCACGTAAGTAAATGTCATAACACACCTACTGCGTCCAAAATTTGTTAAACTAGTGGGTACATCCGCCTGATAAACGCTGTGTTCATCAGGGGTGGTCAAAGAATACCGGCGAGGAGTAGATGCATGGCCGAGCGTGCCGCCAAGCAGTTAGAACTGAATAAATCTGAATTACCCAATTCCATTACTGAAGTAATTGCCACTTTAACCCGAGCTGGGTTTGACGCATATATCGTCGGCGGTGGTGTGCGCGATACTTTATTAGGTCTGCGCCCGAAAGACTTTGATGCGGTCACTGATGCCAAACCGCATGAGATTAAAGATGTCTTTGGTAAGCGCTGCCGCATTATCGGTCGTCGCTTCCAATTAGCGCATGTGTATTCAGGTCGCGAGTTGATAGAAGTTGCTACTTTCCGTGGCCCACCAACCAGTGATGCTAATACCAATCAAGACGGTATGATCCTGCGCGACAATGTTTGGGGCGATATCAAACAAGATTTCTCCCGTCGTGATTTTTCTATTAATGCGCTTTATTATCAGCCGCTCAAAGGCATCGTTCATGACTTTTGCGGTGCGCTCGATGATATTGACAATAGAATCATTCGTCTATTGGGCAATGCGCCAGTGCGTATTGAAGAAGATCCCGTGCGCTTGTTACGTGCTTTGCGTTTCAAGGCCAAGCTAGGCTTTGAATTTGATGAAGCTTTGTCTCAGCAGTTTAACGACGGGAACTGGGCGCTGCTTGAGCAAATATCACCGCATCGTCTGTATGATGAAACGCAAAAGATGTTTACTGGCGGCTATCTAGTGCCTTTGTTGCCACTATTGTTTGAATCAGGCGCGATTGATAGTCTCATTATTTATCCACCGTCTGAGCCAAGTGCGCTCGTCAAACAAGTAGCTATCAATACGGACAAACGTATTGCAGCGGGCAAAAGTATCAATCCTGCGTTCTTTTATGCCGCATTATTGTGGGAAAACTATCTCCATCAGTTGGCAAAAGCTAAAAAGCGTAATATGCCATTTGCTGAAGCACAAATGCATGCTGCTGGTAAAGTGATTGACCGTCAACGTATTAAGACCGCGATTCCTAAGTTTGCAGAGCAGTTTATCCGTGATATTTGGGTATTACAGCCAAAACTTGCAGCCCCACGTAGCAAACAAATCGTCCAGCTCTCTGAGCATCCACGCTTCCGTGCGGGTTTTGACTTTTTGTTATTGCGTGAGCAATGCGGTGATGCTGAGCATCCGCTATCAGAGTCTACCAATGGTATGGGTGATTGGTGGCAGACGTATCAGACACTGTCTGAGCAAGACCAAGAGCAAGCTGTTGATGAGTTTGATGAGAATATTCGCCGAGGTGCTTATAAAAAAGGGCAACGTGGTCGCGGACGTAATCGTCAAGAACCAAACACACAGGCTATTGATAACGCAACACCTAATCAAAACAGTACAAAGCAAAGCAAAGCCGATGACCGTGCTGAAAAAGGTAGAAACAATCAAACAATGGTAAACGATTCGTCAAATATTCCAGCCCGTCGTCGCCGTGCTGCAAGCCAATCTAACACTGGCCGTAATGACAGTGGCAGACACAGCAAGCAGCAAGTAGAACAAGACAGTAATGAGCTTGCTCAGCTACAGCAGTTGTCTCTTGCCAATAGTAATAAGCAATCGGCAAGCCAACAGATTAAGCCTAAGCCGTTGTTTGTTATAGAGCACGCAAACGTCGTGCCGCCATTACAAAAGCAATTATCAGAAGATAACGCGTCGCAGCCGTCAAACACTAGCCAGCCAGAAGCTCATGCATCAGCTAGACCAACTCGCTCGATCGCAAGATCACCTGCGCTAGTCAGTATGAATAATGAGCCGATCCCACACAAGCGTCGCCGTCGTCAGCCTACTATAGATAGTGCGAGCAATATCGAAGTACAAGGCAATAGCGACGCGAAGGGCAGTAATGACAAAGCACCGCCAGCAGCGAAATATGCAAAAAAAGTGCCTAAGCCCGCCGTTAAATCGACTGATGAAGGTGATGCTAACGCTGTAAAAATAGTAGCACGTAAAGGCGCAGAGAAGGCCACTGCACCTGCAAGAGCCAAAAAATCGGTGAAAGCGACTACTACAAAGCCTGCTAAAGCGAAGCAAGATATGAGCGATCAGATGCCTGCTGTGCAAGTAGCTGATAATAAAGGCCCTGTACCATCGAAGCGCCGCCGCCGTCAGCCTAGCACTGAAAATGCGTAATATGGATAACAATGCGGATCATACCAATTGGATTACCTGTTACGTGGGATTGGGCAGTAATCTCGCTAATGAGTTGGGTTCTCCTACAGAGCATTTAGAGCAAGCGCTTGCAATGATGCGAGCACATGAACAGATACGCGAAATAAGCGTGTCTTCTTTTTATGCTTCAGCACCGATGGGGCCGCAAGATCAGCCAGATTTTGTCAATGCAGTGGCTGGTTTTGAGACAACGCTCACACCCTATGAGCTGCTTGCCTTTTGTCAGCAGTTAGAAAGCATGGCCAAGCGAGCACGGTTGCGCTACTGGGGTGAACGTAGTCTAGATGTTGATATTTTGCTATATGGTGAGGCGCAGATGGTTGAGCCACAGCTTACGATACCGCATGCTGGCTTAGGTGAGCGCAATTTTGTCTTAATACCACTGCGAGAGTTGGCACCAAGTTTAGCCATCGCAGGAAAATCGATAGATGACTATTCGCAAAGTCTCGATTGGACAGGTCTAAGATTATTATCAGGTGACTGAATTTAAATAACTGATACCAAGTAAACTGTGCTAAGTGATTGGGAACACCTTATGAGGTTTTCTTTGTCACAGTCAAGATAGTGGTTAGCAGTATTGATAATTAAAGGCACTGCAGATTAATTGAGGGTCATATGACGACATTATCTACGTTAAATAAATTTAAAAAAGACGGTACCAAGTTCACTTGCTTGACGTGCTATGACTCGATGTTTGCACGGATGATGGACAAGGCGCAGATTGATACCATCTTAATCGGTGATAGTTTGGGCATGGTCGTGCAAGGCCATGACTCAACGCTGCCCGTGACGGTCGATGATATGGCTTATCATACTGCTAATATTGCCCGTAGTAACAAACACGCGCTGATCTTGGCTGACCTACCGTTTATGAGTTATGTGACGTTGCCAGAAGCCATAGCCAATAGCCGAACGCTAATGCAAGCAGGGGCGCATGTCATAAAAATTGAAGGCGGTAGTGAGCTTTGTGAATTGGTGACGACCTTAGCGCAAGCGGGCACGCCGACTTGTGTGCATCTCGGTCTGACGCCGCAATCAGTCAATGTCTTTGGTGGCTACAAAATTCAAGGTCGTGGTGATGAAGCGGCGGACAAATTGCTTACTGATGCCAAAGCAGTTGTCGCTGCAGGTGCTGCACTACTAGTATTAGAATGTGTGCCTGCTGAGCTTGCAAAAGCAGTGACAGATGCGGTTGCCGTGCCAGTTATTGGCATTGGTGCTGGTGCAGATACTAACGGCCAAGTCTTGGTTATGCATGACATGTTAGGCATGGCTCACGGCCGTGTGCCACGCTTTGTTCATGATTTTCTGACAGATGAGCGTAATACTGCGCACAGTATTGAAGGGGCATTTGCCCTTTATCAGCAGTCAGTGCGTGAAGGCAGCTTCCCTACTGAACAGCATCAATTCAATTGATAGTTTGTTTTACGATTATAGATAGAAGAATATTTAATCATGCCTATTATTCATCATCATATCTCAGCATTGCGTGCCGCTTTACGGTCTTATCGTTGTCAAGAAAACGAGAATCAGAGCAGCCAACCGCGTATTGCCTTAGTACCCACGATGGGCAACCTGCATGATGGCCACCTTGAATTAGTGAAGATTGCTAAGCAACATGCAGATGTGGTGGTGGTGAGTATCTTTGTCAATCCTACTCAGTTTGGGGTTGGTGAAGATTTTGACAGTTATCCGCGTACGCTAGAGGCAGATGTGGCTAAGCTTGCAACGGTTGGCGCAGATTATGTGTTTGCCCCTAGCGTTGATGAGATGTATCCAGTATTGCCACCCCCTACTACTGTGTTGGCGGGTGCCATCACTGATCAATTATGTGGTCAATCGCGTGCCGGTCACTTTGATGGTGTTGGTATTGTGGTGTCTAAACTGTTCAACATTGTGCAACCAGATGTGGCAATTTTTGGACAAAAAGACTATCAGCAGCTTGCTATCATTAAGCAGTTGGTACGTGATTTGAGCTATCCCATTGACATCATTGGTGCGCCCATTGTTCGTGCTGATGATGGTCTGGCACTATCGTCGCGTAACCAGTACTTGAGCGGGTCTGAACGACAAGTTGCCCCTGTTCTGCATCAAGCATTGCAAGACTTAGCACAGAAATTAAAAAATATTGCACTGAGTCAGAAAGCGTTTGGCGACCTATTAGTAGAGACGCGTACACGCATTAGCGACGCAGGTTTCACTATTGATTATCTAGAAGTAAAAACCGAAGCGTTAGGGTCTGTTGTGAGTGATTCTACAATATTTAATACAAAAAATGAGAACATGGTTATTTTAGTTGCAGCTTGGCTAGGACGGGCACGGTTATTGGACAATCAATGGGTGGCGGTAGATCAGTCGTTATGACATACAGTCGGTTCAAGATAATTTAGAGACAAGTAAAGTGAGTGAAAGCACTACCACTGGTAGTCTAAGCGAGCCTGACTCCGTATCTGATTTATAAAAGCTGACTATCGTAATTTGCAGGCTGCAATGAACTAGGATGGGTAGGTCATGGATATAAATCAGGGTCAAAATAACGATCAATCTGAGCAGGCAGCGTGTAAAATAGCGGCTGATAAGCTCAGTATCCTAGTTGTATCAGGACGTTCAGGATCTGGTAAAACCTCAGTATTGAATATCTTAGAAGATCTGGGGTATTACTCTATTGATAATTTACCGTTATCTTTATTGCCAAATGCAGCCCATAAACTGGTCAATGAAAGTGGCATTCATCGTATTGCGCTCGGCGTTGACATTCGAACGCCGCAAGCGGATCTATCCAACTTTGCAGAGATTTATGCTTCCCTAAAGAAAATGTATGGGACACATGCGGTGAAAGTGGTGTATGTGACGGCACAAGAGAGTACATTGATTGCACGTTTTAATGCGACACGACGCGTACATCCTTTGATGTCGCAGGATATTGATAATGACAATATCAAGCATGTGGCTTTTAATCTACCTGCTGCCATCAAAAAAGAAGTGGAACTATTAGAACCAATTGCAGTTCATGCCGACATCAAAATTGATACCAGTAGTCTGAATATTCATCAATTAAAAGACAGCTTGCGTGAACATCTTGGCGTGGACAATCAGATAGTCGTTAATCTGCTTTCTTTTGGCTTTAAACATGGTAGCCCTATTGATGCTGACTTTGTCTTTGATGTGAGAGTTTTACCCAACCCGCATTGGGATCCTAAACTGCGTACTTTGACAGGTCTGGACACTGAAGTGACCGCATTCTTTGCTGACTATCCAGAAGTGGCTGAATTGACGGATGATATAGACAGATTTCTGACTCGTTGGCTACCAGAGTTTTTGCACAATAATCGCCATACGGTGACAGTAGCAATAGGCTGTACGGGCGGCAAGCATCGTTCAGTATTCATCACCGACAGTTTACAGCGTCGTCTTGCTGATGCGATGCCACAAGGTATCAAAGTACTGGCAAAACATCGTGAAAAAAATCGTTGGTAGTGATACCAGACACTATTAATTTTATTACTTATTATTTTGGAAAGCTTTTATGATTGACTGGAAAGAACAGGATATGCGCGTCTCGCGCACAGAACTCAAAAAAGCCCATGAGCGCTTGCAACAGTTGTCGATACCGCTTGCCAGCTTATCGAAAAAGCAGCTGAAGAACTTGCCAGCCAGTGATTATTTTATGGCAGAGCTCATGGCATTGGCTGATATCACCAGCGCTAATGCTCGCATTCGCCAAACCAAGCGAGTCGGTAAGCTGATTAGCGAAGAAAACCGCCACGAATTGGTCAAAGCATTGTTTGATGCATTTTTTCCTAAAGAGCAAATCTCTAAGATAGAAAGTTGGGCAGAACGCTTAAATATTAATGATGAAGGTACGCTTAAGCAGTTCGTCAAACAGTATAAAGCGTCTGAGCAAAATAGCATGTACCAATTATTGCTATGGATTGAATACGCCAAACATACGCACGACGATGAGCTGATGGCAGAATCCAAAGAAGATTTGGCCAGTTATATTCGCGAAGTGGCTATTTTATCGCAGCTAAAGAAATAATATCTATCTAAAGTCGATCCATTTTAAGAAGAGTAAGTTTCTACTGGGATGAGCTTTTCGAGGCCTTTGTCATATTAGTAAACAGCTAGCAAGCGATGTTTATACCAGTAGAAAATAATGATCGTATGTGGCCCTTTTTATTTTGGATTGACTCTATAAAAATGAAAACGACGGTTAAGACATAAAAAAGCCAATCACTTGAGGATTGGCTTTTTTATGTGCGACATCAGCTATAAAAAAATAGTGCTTAGATTATTTTTTCTCAGTACGTACTTTATCGACTAGGTAATCTACAACCTTAGGTATGGTCGCACTTTCACCAGTCACAACATATTTACCTTGTACGACAACGGCAGGAACACCAGAGAGCTGATAGCGCTTAGCACCTTCTTGTGAACGACCGATTTTTGTACCAACCGCGAATGAGTTATAAAGGCTGTTGAATTTCTTTTCATCAACGCCTTTTGTTGCATACCATTTGCTCAATGAAGACTGGTCAAACAACTTCTTACCGTCTTTATGGATGGCATCAAATAGGGCATCATGAGTCTTGTTTTCAAACCCTAGAAGCTGGGCAGAATAAAAGCCACGGGCACTGGCTTCCCAAACAGGGTTAAGTGCAGCTGGTGTTTTAAAGAAAGCAACGTCTTTGTCTTTGCTCTTTGCCCATTTTTCCATATGTGGGTTGAGGACATTACAATGCGGGCAACCATACCAAAAAAATTCACGAACAATGATAGCATCACCGCTGATTTTCTCTGGATTGTCTAGCACACGATAATCTTTTCCGGCGACATAATCTGCAGCTTGTGCGCCCATAGAGGCAAGTCCAATGGCCATGGCTAGGCCAGTCAGTGTGATGACACGTTTCATACTTTATCCTTGAGGTGTGGAGGCTTAGAGTTGGTTAAGAGGTTGGTGTCTATATGGTTGTGAAACACAGGACACTTCAAAATATACAGCTTTTAAAGCGTCTGGAACCAGACAGTGTCGAGTATAATCGAACAATAGCAAAGTATCGACTATGATAACGTAAAAGATATGTATTTGTGAATTGTATTCTTAACCGACAGTTGTAAAGCTGTTAGCTATTATTTAAGGTATATTACTTGTAACTTTTCAGACGTATTGTTTCTGAAACTCAGAGTTCGTTGCTATACGCGGTTGGCGATAACGAGAAGTATCATTATTGGATTTTGTCAAAATGCTATTTATCCATTCTCTATGAAAACCCTGCCGAATGAAAGCAGTAAATTTCTAAAGCTATTCACAATCAGTGACGATGTACTTACGACAAAACCGCTGCTCGCATGCTAATATTGAGCACATAATCGTGCACTGCAAACGATAATAACTATAGTGACAATCAAGGAAAATACCATGAGCTCAGCTTTGAATTCTTCGTCAACTTCAAGTGACCAAAATAAGAATAGCGTTTTACATAATATAGAGTCTAACACCATCAACGTGGATCCTAGTGAAGTCGAAAAATTTAATAACTTGGCGAGTGAATGGTGGAGCAATACTGGCGCGTTTGCAACGCTACATGAGATCAATCCTTTACGTTTGAACTGGATAGAAGAAAACATCAAGCGTGGTTATAAAAATGACAGTGCCACTCATGTTGCTGCTGAAAAAACTGCTGAGCAGGGACTTGCTGGCAAAAAAGTACTCGATGTAGGGTGTGGCGGTGGAATATTATCAGAGTCTATGGCACGCCGCGGTGCTGATGTGACAGGGATTGATTTAGGTACAGAAAACCTCAAAGCTGCTGCGTTACATGCAGAGCAAAGTGGATTAGAGAATACGCTTCGCTATCAGCACATACCGGTTGAAGCATTGGCAAAAACGCATGCGGGTCAGTTTGATGTCGTGACTTGTATGGAGATGCTGGAGCACGTGCCTGATCCCAGCTCGATTGTACAGGCTTGTTATGAATTATTGGCTCCTGGTGGTGTCTGTGTGCTATCAACGATTAATCGCAATCCTAAGTCCTATTTGTTTGCCATCGTTGGTGCAGAGTATGTGCTGCAATTGCTTGATCGTGGTACCCATGACTATGCCAAATTTATTACGCCAGCTGAGTTAGATAAAATGGCAATCAATACCGGATTTGTCCGTCAGGATATTATAGGTCTGCATTATAATCCGTTGACGAAGCGCTACTGGCTTGCCCAAAACGTTGATGTCAATTATATGATAGCCGTCCAAAAGCCACTGGTTTAATGCTGTAGTCGATGACCTGTATCCGCCATATTCTCAATAAACCCATTATCAATCTCAAGAGCATTCACTATGACCCAATTTGTAAAAGCTGTTTTATTTGACCTTGATGGGACATTAATCGATACTGCTGCTGATTTTGTTCGTATCATTGGCAAAATGAGTCTCGAAAATAATTGGCAAGCGCCGTCTGAAGTAGAAATCCGTGAGCAAGTCTCTGCGGGTGCTTCAGCCATGGTGCAATTGATGCTAAGACACAATAATCAATTAGAAGTCAGCGATGAAGCATTGCTTGATTTTCGCCAACAATTCTTAGAGGATTATGAAGCAGATATCTGTGTCGACAGTTGCGTGTTTCAAGGGCTGGACACGGTACTGACTGAGCTGGAAGGAAAAGGGGTGCCATGGGGTATTGTCACCAATAAGCCGCGCTATCTGGCAGAGAAGCTATTAAGTGTGATGCAATTGGATGAACGCTGTGCAGTTTTGGTTTGTCCAGATGATGTATCTCGTACCAAACCAGATCCAGAGCCCATGTATATGGCGCTAGAGAAGCTCGGTATTCCTCGCGGGGCGGCTGGCTGCGTCCTCTATGTCGGTGACCATATACGTGATATTGAAGCTGGCAACGCCGCTGGTATGCCAACGATTTTGGCCGCTTATGGATATATTCCACCCGAAGATCAAAAGTCTTTGAAAAAATGGGGCGCCGACTATATTACAGACACCCCTGAGCAGTTAAATAAATTGCTGCTCTCTTCAGGTAAGTTTGAGTATTTATAGACTGTTCTTTTTTGAGTAGTCTTTTTATAAGCTGCCTTAGTAGAATTAGAGTATCAGGAGAATTAGCGCATCAATATAAATAACGTCAGATTCATAATCACCAGTACATATCCTCAACGATTTAATGATAAGTAGTGAGCCATGCCATGAGTGACAATAATAATCAGCCAGCTGATCAGAAAAATGATAAAAAAACCGTCCAAAGCCTTACACAGACTTTGACTCATGACGACATTCGCGGCTTTGTGCCACCTGATAAATGCTTAGATGGTAAGACTATTTTGGTGACTGGTGCAGGGGATGGTATTGGCCGTGTTGCCGCATTGACCTATGCCCGTTATGGTGCCACTGTCTTGTTATTAGGCCGTACTAGCAGCAAACTTGAATACGTCTATGATGAGATTGAGAGCCTTGGTGGCAAGCAGCCTGCCATGCTGCCAATGAATCTAGAAGGGGCAACTTATGCTGAAATGCAGCAACTCGAAGGACTAATCAATAAAGAAGTTGGTAAGCTAGATGGTATCTTGCATAATGCGGGTGTGCTTGGACAGCTAACGCCACTTGAGATGTATGATATCGATACGTTTGCGCAAGTGATGAAAGTGAATTTCACGGCGACCTTTATGCTTACTCAAGCGCTATTGCCACTGCTAAAAGATGCTGATCATGGTTCTATCGTTTTTACTTCTAGCACAGTAGGCACGCATCCGCGCGCGTTTTGGGGTGCTTATGCCCTCTCAAAACAAGCAGTAGAAGGTATGAGTGATATCTTTACTCAAGAGACACAAAACACCACCAACCTACGTTTTAACTGTGTCAATCCGGGTGGTACTCGTACCAACATGCGCGCACATGCGTATCCAGGTGAAAACCCTATGAGCTTAAAAACGCCTGAGGATATTATGGCAGGTTATGTCTGTCTGATGAGTGATGACAGTATTGGCGTGCGTGGGCAAGTCGTTGAGCTACAACCAAAAGACTAGCAGTGAGGTTTTTGAGTTGAATCGACTTTATCACTCTTTGCTGATGGTTCTGTAAATTATCGCAGGTTGCAATTAACCATAGATAGCCCCATCTATTTGTTATTAAAGACATTTGTATTGTCTAATTATAATGAATAAAAAATAGGATAAAATTATGGCAGGTGGTTGGTCAAGAGATGGTGCTGAGCACGAGCAAATGGATGCGACCGTTAATGATGCATTAGAACGGGCACGACGTTCGCTGCCAACGGGTGATAGTGCTGAGCTGTGTGATGAATGTGGCAATTCTATTCCAGAGGCAAGGCGTTTAGCCGTACCAGGTATTCAACACTGCGTAGGTTGTCAGACAGAACTTGAACAAGAGGCGAGAGCTGCCGAGTTGTTCAATCGTCGGGGCAGTAAGGACAGTCAACTACGCTAAAAAAGAAAAAGGGCGGACATTGCTATTTTATATCGCAATGTCCGCCCTTTTTTTGTCTATTACTACATAACCAGTGCCATCAGTTCGCGATCGCATGCTTCCCAATCTATCAAGGCCGATGAGGCTTTGGCATCATTCTCAGTTTCTTCTATATCTGTATCGGCAGCATTTGTATCGACAGCATTGTCTAATTGCAAAATAACTTCCAATCGACTATCAGTCTGTGGGTCAATGGTTTTGGTGGTTAGACTACCAGGGTTAAAATTGATCTGCATCCAGCCATCAGAAGTATGTACCACGCCTTTGATGCGTTGCCAGTTTGGCAGTGCTAATAACCAATCCTGTAAATCGTCAGCGTTTAGTATGTAGTGTGCAGGTAGTCGCCATCCAGCCAACTGAAAATCTTGCTGATCTTCATGGTAGCGATAGGGCAGGTCATTATCAATACTGGCTTGAGCTTCGTTCTCATCTATAAATGAATTCGATGATGGCATAGCTGCTAGAGAATTGGCTTGAGGTAGCAAACCACTCATAGATTTTTGAGGGTGAGCGATACTGACTTTTCGTTGATTCGAAATGATATAGCTGGGCTTGTTCAGTTGGTCGTTCAATGTTGTCGAATATGCATGTGCTACAAGATTATCTGCTAAATGGAGATCTGATGAGTCTGTTATTTCAGTTGCCGTTAATCCTGATGCTGCCCAAATAATTTTTACTTGTGAATTTAGCGTGGCTATCCATTCTAGCAAGGATTGTTTTTCGCTAGTATTTAACTGGTCATAGCGATTTATTATCAGCACATCAGCATCACGGACATGCGCTTGAAAACCATCATGGTCACGATACTTACTCTGTTGCCACTGCACGCCACTCAGTACGGTTATGACCGCATTCATTTTTAGTGCCGTTTGCCAATGTGAAGCACTGAGTTGTAGTATCAGCTCGCGTGGATGTGCCAATCCTGTGGGTTCGATTATTAATCGCTGTGGATGATGCTCACTGAGCAGACGACTGATCGCAATTTGTAAGGGCAGCTGACTGGTGCAGCAAATACAACCACCACTGACTTCACGAATGGCGATATTTTTTTGCTCAAGATCGTTATCTTGGGAGCTTGCTAGGAGTGCGCCATCAATACCGATACGGCCAAACTCATTGATCAATAAAGCCCAGCGTTCGTCATTCGGCTTTGTGGCCAGTAATTGATTAATGACGGTGGTCTTGCCAGCACCTAAAAACCCTGTCACTAACGTGCAGGGTATGTTTTGAAAAATAATAGGGTTCTTCACAGACATGCTCATCATATTGGCACGTGTTTGTGAGTAACCAAACACGGCCTATATTAAAAGAAATTAGATCACTCAAAAGTTATTCACTCTTGATAGATTCTACCTCGGCTTCATCAGGAACGAATACATAGCCCACGCCCCAAACAGTCTGGATGTAGCGTGCTTGAGAAGGGTTGTCTTCAATCAGGCGACGTAAGCGTGATACTTGGACATCGATAGAGCGCTCCATTGCACCCCATTCACGACCACGGGCAAGGTTCATCAACTTGTCACGTGTCAATGGCTCACGTGGATGTTGCACCAATGCCTTCAATACTGAAAACTCACCTGTCGTCAAAGTGACTACGTTACCATCGCGTTTGAGCGTACGAGTCGATAGATCCAATGTCCATGGACCAAATTCGACCACTTCCATTTGATGACTTGGCGCACCTGGCAGCTCGCGGTTTTGACGGCGTAGTACGGCTTTGATACGAGCCAATAGCTCTTTTGGATTAAAAGGCTTGGGCAGATAGTCATCTGCACCCGCTTCTAGACCTGCGATACGGTCCGCATCGCCACCTTTGGCGGTAAGCATAATGATAGGAATGTCCGCATTGTCTTCACGCAGACGCTTACAGATACTGATACCGTCTTCGCCTGGTAGCATCAAATCTAACACGACCAAAGAGAAAAGCTCACGCTGCATGAGTTTGTCCATCTGGCTGCCATCATGAGCAGTACGAACGACAAAGCCGTCGTCTTCCAGAAAGCGTTGTAACAACGAGCGCAGACGTGCATCGTCATCGACGACTAAAATACGCTGAGTCAAAGTATCGGGGCTGGTATTATCAGGCATACAGGCATCCTTTTATAAAAATTATTGTTAGCAAAAACGGCGGTTAGCAGAGACTATAAATAAAAAGCCATGAGTAAAAAATGACTGCTAACCAAGTATCATTATTTAATTATTGGTTGCGAATAAGTACTTCATAAAATTAAAGACTATTGTTCAATATGTCAGCACATATCAATATTTGTGTTATTGATACTTTAGTGTATAAGATTGCACCGCGAATTGCATCACCCATAAGGATAAATGCTGTATGCGTTTGTTTAACAAGTCCTTAGGACATCTGATATAAAACGATTTACGCCTCAAAATGAGCAATAAATAACGAAAAGATAAAAGGTATTTTTATTCATGCAGCTTTTGCTATAATGCAAAGCTACATTTCTCAACGATTGATACGTATATGAGTAGCACTGATACCTTGACGTCATCTCAAACCTCGACAAATGCACAGGTTTTAGATGCAACCACACACGCGAATATTCACGACAAGCTTGCTCGCGCGCTTGGCATTAAGACTGCTCAAGTCAATGCGTTTGTCAAACTTTACGATGAAGGCGCGACGGTTCCTTTTATTGCGCGTTACCGCAAAGAAAAGACTCAAAACCTTGATGATGCGCAGCTGCGTGCTTTAGAGAAGTCTCTCAATTATGAGCGTGACATGGCAACACGTCGCCTCAAAATTACTGAGTTGCTAAGCACACAGGGCAATCTGACCGATGAGCTACAGACGCGTATTGATAATGCGACGTCCAAGCTTGAGCTTGAAGACATCTATCTGCCATATCGCCCGCGTCGCCGTTCACCCGCTGCCAAAGCCCGTGCCGCTGGTCTCGATATTGCCGCCCAAGCGGTCTTGACGCAAGAAATCACCCCAACGGATGCCTTGGCTGGTTATCAAATCCAGTCAAATATCACTGATGATAGTGGTAATGAAATCGAGGTTGATTTTAGCGATATCGAAAAACAACTCGCGGGCGTGCAAGCCATCATCGTTGATGAATGGACACAAGCATTGGGCTTGCTAGACAACTTGCGCAGTGGTTTTGCCAAAACTGCCAATATCGTCTCCGCCGTTGCCAGTGAAGAAAAGCGCGAAGTTGGCGAAAAATTCAAAGACTATTTTGAACATAGCGAAAGCCTTGCTCGACTGCCAAATCATCGCTTATTGGCGATGTTACGTGGCCGTCAAGAAAACGTCTTGGGTCTAAAAATTGAAGGCGAAGACGCACCATTTATCGAAAAAATTATCAGTCATTTCGACGTCGATGCCAAAACACCAGCAGAACGCCGTGAGTTTTTGGCAGCGGCAGCCAGTAGCTTGTGGAAAGACAAATGGCGCCCGCATATCGAGCACCGCTTGCTGACTGAGAAGCGTTTGGCAGCAGAAGCAGATGCTATCGATGTGTTTGCTAGCAATCTACAGCATTTATTAATGTCTGCACCTGCAGGCCCTAAAGTAATCTTAGGTGTTGATCCTGGCATCCGTCATGGCGTAAAAATGTCGATTGTCGATGCGCAAGGCCATGTCATGCTAGACAGCGAAGACAAGCCTGTTGTTGCAACCGTCTATCCGTTTGCACCTGATAATAAAATGGGTGAAGCCAAAAAAGTTATCGATACGCTATTAAGCACTTATAACGTTGATTTGGTCGCTATCGGTAATGGTACTGCAAGTCGCGAAACAGATGCGATGATCAAAGAGATTTTGGCTGCGAATGATACGCTAAAAGCCAAAGCCGTCATTGTTAATGAGTCAGGCGCATCTGTTTACTCAGCCAGTGAGCTTGCTAGTGATGAGTTGGCTAATTTGGATGTGTCAGTTCGCGGTGCAGTTTCTATTGCGCGTCGCTTGCAAGATCCGTTGTCAGAGCTCGTTAAAGTTGATCCAAAAGCCATTGGTGTGGGTCAATATCAGCATGACGTCAATCAAAATCAACTCGCAGACAGTCTCGATAAAGTGACTCAAGATAGCGTGAATGCCGTTGGTGTGGATGTAAATACCGCCAGCCCAGCTATCTTGGCTCACATCGCGGGTCTTAATCGCAATGTGGCACAGCAAATTGTCACCTATCGCAAAGAGCACGGTGCGTTTGATAGCCGTGAAGCCCTCAAAAATGTCCCACGCTTAGGTGCTAAGACGTTTGAGCAAGCAGCTGGTTTCTTGCGTATTCACAATGGTAGCAATCCATTAGATGCCACTGGTGTGCATCCAGAGAGCTATGCGCTGGTCGATAGCTTACTCGCACAAGCGGGTAAGCCGCTGCCAGAAGTCATCGGTAATGATGGTGTGTTAAATACTATTGATACGACTACATTGGCTGCTAACGACGATAATGTCAGTGTAAAAGCGATTATCGAGGAGCTTGCTAAACCTGCCCGTGATCCACGCCCTGAGTTTAAAACGGCCAATTTCCGTGATGACGTCAATAGCATCAAAGATTTGAGCGAAGGCATGACATTAGAAGGGGTAGTCACCAACGTAACGGCCTTTGGTTGTTTTGTTGATGTCGGTGTGCATCAGGATGGCTTGGTACATATCTCGCAGATGGCCAATGACTTTGTCGCTGATCCCATGAACCGTGTCAAACCTGGCGATATCGTGTCAGTACGTGTCATCTCTATCGATGAGAAACGTGGTCGTATCGGATTTAGCATGAAACCTGAATCTGAAAAACCTGTACGTACTGCTGCCAAGTCTACGACAGCCAGTACAGATGGTGAGAAAACCAGTCGCCCACGCAGCAATCAGGCAAATAGCAATCGCCCAGCTGCTGATAAGCGTCCGTCTAAGCCACGTGGTAAGCGTCAGGATAAAGACAATGCGAGCAATAATCGTAGCAAGCCTGTAAGAAGTGATAAAGCTGAAACCCCAAGTAAAATGGGCACACTTGGCGCATTGTTACAAGAAGCTGGCGTGACCAAAGCTAAGAAATAAATACTGCGAAAAAATAGCCAGACTTTATAGTCATGTACAACAAAAAAGGCAGCCTTATGGCTGCCTTTTTTACGTATAAGATATTCTCAAGAACTGAAACAATAAACTACCTATCTGCTTAGCGCGATACAGCGATACGACGGTTTTCCTTAAACTGTACATTGGCTGGCTGAGTGGCTAATAATTCACCACGCTTGTCTTTTTTCTTTTCTTGCAAGGTACTAACAGCATCTGCAGTTTTGTTATCAGAAGCAGCTTCACCTGCAATCAATGGCTGATAATTTGCATTGCTGTGCTGCATATTAGGGGCTTGAGCATTATGTACAGGAGCCTGAGCAGTTGTGGCAGTAGTCATTGCTTCAGCGCTTGGCGTTGCTTCAGGACTGGCTGCTGCTTCAGTATTGGTCATTAGAGCTACCGTGTCATCGCTTGCTTCATTATCCATATCGTCAGTTTCGTCATTCATATCATCTGCTTCATCGCCCATGTCTATATCAGTGGTATCTGACTCTTCGACATCGACAGCACCTGGCTGGGTAGCAAGAAGCTCACCATCAGGACCTTCTACTTCCGCTTGTACAGTACTCTCGACAGGAGCATCACGCATATCTGCTGGCATAATGTCACTATGGTTGATAGATGAATGGTTAACAGGTGCCGCCATTGCCATAGTTGGTAGTACAAGAGTAGCGCCCATGATTAGCGATAAAATATTCTTTTTCATTATAAAACTCCAAAAGGTATAAAATTAACAAGAATTAAAAACCATAACTCATGTTTAATAATGAGCCGTTTTTATTTAAGTGTGACGGTAAATACTGTCTGCAAATTATCAACTATATGATTTCTATTTCAGTAGTAAACTCATTAAAGTTCTAACAGCTTGATGTTTTCTTGTGACGTTGTGAAACTGTCGTATGTAAATGTTGATCGGATGATAGCCAGCTGCTACGGCCTTATTCTTTGAATGGCTAAAAACTTATTATTAGGAAAGGCGTGGTTGCTCAGTAATTTCGTCAATCGCTATATAGATTGGTAATGAATTTTTATCCATATAGTGCTTACTATAGATATTCGTCCTGCATTGTTTAGAGCCAAAGTTTAGAGCCAAAATTTTTTCTTAAATGATTGTTATCAATGATTTTTAAGCATCGGTCATTAAGGTTATATATCTGTTGATTAAAATTGTCTGCCATTTTTAAATGATAATATTTAAATAATTGGTGGTGTTCTAAAAAGTATGCTGTCATCAGACATAACCATAGTTAATATAAAAGAATACCAGATCGAATACTTT
>NZ_JASDDJ010000069.1 GCF_030407455.1 Psychrobacter sp. 5A.1 | reverse complement strand
TGTTGGTCATACTATTTTCCTTCTTTGGGTTAGTATAACCTCTTAGCAGCTGTCCAAGTTTATTATGCCACTACACTTTGGTATCAAGCCGTTTGTGGAAGGTTGTACTCGAGCACAGCTCTCCCCTTGCGCTCGGGCAAAGCAGTGCTTTGCTTTATCCTCGCTCATGTCCATGACAATAACACTATTCTTTGGTAGCTCAGGTACTAACAGTTGTGTCACCCAACTGTGAAAGAGATTGCTATCGATGCTACAGTCATAAAGCCCGACCGCGAATAGTTGGTTGTTACGAATGGCATTGGTCTGATTTTTTAACTGCCAATTATATTCACTAAAGCACTTTTGACCTTTGTAGCAATAGCCGTGAGGTCTATTGTCATGAGACTTAAAGCCACTCTCATCTAGGTAGATGATGGGTCTATCTTGGTCTTCAAATTGATGCAATTTCTCAAGGTATACGCGCCTTAATTCGATATCTGCTTTTGGATGATTAAGGGTCTTTTTTTTGAGAAATACCCAGTCTCTTTAAGGCCATACCAATGCCTCTTGGACTACAACTAAGCCTGATAGCACGCTCATGATGATAGCTGTCAGGATAGGTAGCCACATCTTCTATAAGTTTTTGGTTGTCAATTTTTAAGGGACGAAAAACACGTTGCTTGCGCTTAGGGTTTTTCTTCCAACGTTGTATAGTCACTGGGCTAAGTTGATATTCTGCTGCAAGTTTTCGAAAGCTATCACCTTTCTCAAGCTTGCTTAGTATCATTTGTCTGTAATCTTCTGAGTATGCCATTTGATTTGTGTACTTGTTCTATTTTGCTTTTACTATATATATTTTTCATGCACAACTTTTATTCGAGTGGTCCCATCATGAGCATACAAACGATTGAAAATATTGAAGCACTAAATGAGCATATCACTGCTTTGATTGCTATCGAGCCAAGGTTCGCACCTATCCATGAGCAAGTTGGCACGCCAAGCCTTAGACATAATACAGGTGGATTTGAGCAGCTGATGAGAGCAATGGTTGGTCAGCAGTTATCTGTCGCTGCCGCCACCAGTATTTGGCAACGGTTGGTTGATGCAGGATTGACGGCACCGAATGCAATCATTGAGGCAACGGATGAAATTTTGCGAGCGCAAAGACTGTCTAAACAAAAAACTCGTTATATTCGCTCATTGGTCGAGCACGATATAGACTTTGCAGCGTTAGAAACCCTGCCTGATGAAGATGTCATAAATATCCTAACAGCCGTCACTGGTATTGGTCGCTGGACAGCTGAGATGTACTTGTTGTTTTCTTTAAAACGCGCAGACGTATTCGCTGTCGATGATTTAGCCATCAAAGTGGCTGCAATGGGGTTACTAGGTTTGGCAGAGCGCCCAACACCGAAACAATTAAAGAACCTGACCCAAGACTGGTCACCGCACCGTAGTGCTGCCAGCCTGTTGCTATGGTCGTATTATGGTGCATTACGTAATAAAACTGCCGTACCTTTATAGCAGCTCATACAGAATAATTGCCCGTATAGATCTGCATCAGTCTTAAGGCTGATTCCATATAGAAAAACTGAATTTTCTTTTGGTATGCTTAAACTTGCTTTTTCTTAGCATACGACTTTTGTGCTTCAATGCTTTCAGCGCGCCCTGCCTGCTCATTGTTGGCATAGATGACTTGTGGATATCAACGCCCTTTTTAGGGTTGTCATCCTCTTTAGGGATATTGTTACCGTCACTGTTATTATCATCATGACGGTCTAGACTGACATTCGCGTCGTCATTACTCGTAGCACTGCTGTCATTTGATTCCTCTTTTTCTATTAATTCAGCGGTATTGTTGTCTATATGATCTTCTAGCTCGGTTTGATTGACGATAAGCTGCTGAGTCGGCAATGCATGTTCCACTTTATATTTCGCGACTTTCTTTAATACATCGACAAATAACGTATTTTGTTTGTCATAGAATTCAATGATTCCAGTAGCATTGACATAAGCCTGCAATTGAATGACATAGCAGTCTTGACGCAGCTCTAAGATATTGACCTGATTCCACTCTTGGTTGGTTAAATCATGCTTTTTTATAAATTCATCCAAATCGTTTACCATTTTGAAAATCACATCAAGATCAGCGGTACGCTTAAGATATAAATGATGGAAAAAACGAAACATATCACGAGAAGTAAAGTTTTCAATCTGCATCGATGAAAAGTCACCGTTCGGTACCGTCACGATCGTACGCGTCAATGTCCGCACACGCGATGAGCGAATACCGATATCAATCACCGTGCCTTCATAAGTACCAAATTTACAGTAGTCACCGATACGTACTGGCGAATCCGCTACCACCACCACGCTACCAACTAAGTTTTCAATGGTCTTTTGCGCACCAAGGGCCAATGCCAAACCACCCACACCCAGTGCAGCAATACCAGTGGTCAAATCAAAGCCCAAATTGCCAAAAATGACAATCACAGCAATGATTAATAGTAGCGCTTTGACCACCTTGCGAAGCAGTCCCAAGATTGAAACCCGTTCAGTATAGTTTTTTCTATAGCTTAGATTGACCGCGTGAGTAAATATCGTATCGATAACGCGTAATAACAACCAAGTAGTTGCCACCCACGAGGCAATATCAGTAAAGCGATTGACCGGTTCGCGCAGCGTGACCGACACACCAGCATAGACCATGACCTCTGATAGTATCAGCGCCATCGTGACCACAGAGAGTGGCAAGATGACTTTATTCGGTAATGGTAATGGCGTACCACGCACATACGGATAGGCGATTTTCAATAAATGATACAACAGCCATACCGCGACATAAGTGAGTACAAAGCTGGTCACAATCATAGCCAGTGCGGCGACCAAATCAGCCAACTGATAGCCAAAAAGCTTTTTGCCCTCCAAAGAAGCAACCGTATAGCGAGAGACCAATGTCGGCTCAGTATTTTCTATCACTTCCGGTATTGAACTGAGCGTGTCTCTAGAGAACTGCCAATACTGCTCGTTTTGTTTGGAGACCACTCTTTCTAGCAATAACGGTACGCTTCTGTCCCCAATATTAATCACACCGACATTTTCTTGGCTTGGCGGTAGTTGATCGGTGAGATTGCCTTCAGGCGCATTACTAACCTGAAAGTCTTGCTGAAAACGCCCGCCTGCATCCAATGCTTGCTTGAACTGCCGTACGATTGTGGTCGGATTGTCTGACTTAGATAAATTCAGGTAATTACTTGCCAGCAAATAATCATTTTCGCCCAGCGCGCTGATAAATCCCTGTACCGCATGGCGCGGTGTATCTCGGCCAAATGAATCTGGCAAAGGCGTACTTACCGTCTCTTCACTGCTGTCAACACCTACCCCAAGAGCACCAGCTTCGACAGCATAAGTTTTATTTGGTAAGACAACACTCAGTATTATGATGAATAAAAACACGGTGGCCGCGAACGGTATTTTAGTTATCGCGTAGCGTCGTGGATAGCGTGAAGGACTGGGAGTCAGATGATGCTTGATAGACAAAACAAACCTCTTAGTTTAGAAATGGCATGATGGATAACACGTGAGATTCATACTAGGGCGTGTCCCCATTTTCCAAATGATGATAAAAACGAGATAAATGGCCGTCAAACAAGGAAAGTAGTGCAAATAATATCGAGATATTAGCAAGCTACTTGACACAGTTTGGCAATTTTTTAGCCATTTTTAGCCCATTTATCGTTTACGGTTCAGATTGAGGACACGCCCTATAGTAACAATTATTTATAACAGCAGTGCTTTTGATTACGCGTTTTTGTCGTTAACTGTATTGATTTTTCGTTTCTTGCTTTATCGATACCTCTAATGGCATTGGCTAAATTAGAGCATGTTAAACATTCGATCATGGCATTGACAGAGACTAACATGAATAATATTCAATCTACCCTGAATAAAGATTAGGTCAAAGTGGTTTATAAAGCAGGCTATTTTATAGATAATGAGCACAGTTTTGCTTATATACTTTTTTTTGTAACTTTTGACACCTTTCACGTCATAACAGTTATCTTTTATTTCTGCACTTTTTAATATGATTACTTTGGAATCAATTATGTCTTTATCACGTTCATCTTCACGTACTTATCTTCGTTTGAGTATTTTGAGCGCGCTCGGTTTACTTGCAGCCAATACTGCAATGGCAGCAACCTCTGAAATTACCGCCACCAACGATAGCAATCTACCGCAAGTTGAACTTGATGAAATCGTCGTAACGGCAACCCGTACGCCGACTAAAATCAGCAATACCATTGCCCAAACTCGTGTAGTTGATCAAGAAGACTTAAAACGTTTTAAAGGTCAAACGGTAATGGAAGTACTTAGACGTCAGCCAGGATTTAGTATTAAACAAGATGGTGGTATGGGTCAAAGCAGTAATTTCTATCTTCGCGGCTATGATAGTAAGCGTGTATTAGTGCTAATAGACGGTGTTCGTTATGGCTCAATGTCAACAGGTCAGCCCACTTTAGCCTTATTACCGACCGATCAAATTGATCGTATTGAAATTTTATACGGTGCTTCAGGCTCTAGCATTTATGGTTCAGATGCTATGGGCGGTGTCATTCAAATATTTACTAAAGGCAGTGACGTCGATCAAACTAATTTTTCTGTGACCGCAGGTGTTGGCTCACATGACCACTATGTTTATGGTGCAACAGCGCAGTTTGCAAATGAAGCAGGTGCCAAGCTTAGTTTATCTGCTAGTCATAACCAAACTGATGGTATCAGCGCTATCAAATATCAGACAGGCAATAACAAAGACGAAGACGGTTATGAAAGTAATAACTTTGCGATAAATGCTAGTATTCCCTTAACTGACAACATCAGTGTCGGTGCTACTGGTCTATTTGCTAAATCGACTACTGACTTCGATGGCTACACGAATAAGCCTAACGCAGAAATTGATCAAGAAAATGGCGCTATATCAGCGTTTTCAGAATATGATAAAGATAACTTGACGCTACGTTTAACAGCAGGTGGGAGTCTAGATAAGCTAGACAATAAACTTGGTGATGAATTTGAAACGAAACAAAAACAAGCAAACTTATTAAGTATTTATCGCTTACCTACAGGACAGCTACAGGCTGGTGCAGAATGGCTAAAGCAAGAAGTAGATGTTAATGACAATACTCCTAGTAATGGCAACGATAGCTATAAGATAAATGATCGCACCATCAAGAGTGGCTTCCTTGGCTATCAGCTCAACAAAGAGGCTTATGACTTTCAAGCAAACGTACGTTTTGACGATAATTCACAGTTCGATAGTGAAACAACCTATAGCTTAGGTTACGCTGTGAAGCTAGCGCCTAGCTTACGCCTTGGTACTAGCTTCGCCACTGGTTATAGAGCACCTTCTCTTAATGACTTATATATTGAAAGCGCTTTTTATACACCAAATGAAAACTTAGAAGTTGAAGAAAGTAAAAATCTAGAAGTATTTATCGAATCTAATAGTGATTTACAGACTACTCGTCTGACAGGATTTTATAGCCGCGTCAACAATCTTATTAACAATGAATTTGATCCATCAACTTTCAAGTATCAAGCAACCAATATTGATCAAGCAGAACTGTCTGGTTACAGTTTAACGTCAGACTGGCAGATCAGTAACGTGCTGCTTGGTAGTCAATATACTTATACCAATGCAGAAGAGCTTTCTGGCGTAAATAAAGGTAAACAATTAGTCTATCGACCAGAACATACAGGGCTAGTCTATATCGGTTACCAAGCCTCAAAATTCGATGTTCGTGCTGAAGCAGAATATGTTGGAAAAACCTATAACTCTGCTAACAATAGCACTTTTATAGATGACTATACGCTATTCAATGTTAGTGGAAACTATTATGTCAATTCAAACCTAACACTCACCAGCCGTGTTGAAAACCTAACCAATGAGGACTACACCACCAACGAAGGTTTGGGTACTCGCTACAACCAAGACGGCACTAACTTCTTCACCTCTTTGACCTATAACTGGTACTAAAGTTATTCGTTCTGTTATTACAAGAGACCATCTATTGATGGTCTTTTTTTATGGGTGACATTTTACCTGTCATCTATTACAATGACACCCTCCGAGAGGTGTTGCGCCATGACCAATAATATTGCATTGAAAGCTAAAATTATGCAAATTATAGGTTGTGTTAGGCTCGGTTAACTGTCGAGTGTCCTATTTTTGGTCGCTCACAGCGCAAACAACGGCACCTGCGTTTTTATTCTTTTTATCATAAATCAACCACTGATAGGAGCATATTATGGACGCAGTGTCTAACACCCCATCTGCCCATACGATCGATCCCTCTTTCACTGACTACAAAGTCGCTGACATTAGCCTTGCTGATTACGGCCGCCGTGAAATCGGCCTAGCCGAAGCTGAAATGCCTGCCCTAATGGGTTTGCGTCGTCGCTACGAAGCCGATCAACCGCTTAAAGGCGCAAAAATCGCTGGCTGTATCCACATGACCATCCAAACTGCCGTTCTTATCGAGACACTCGTCGCGTTAGGTGCTGAAGTACGTTGGACATCATGCAACATCTTCTCAACTCAAGACCATGCTGCTGCTGCGATTGCTGCTGCTGGCATCTCTGTTTATGCGTGGAAAGGCGAAACAGAAGAAGAGTACGAGTGGTGCTTACGTCAGCAAATTCACGTTGGCGGCGAAGCGTCAGGCCAACTTTGGGATGCTAACTTAATCTTAGATGATGGCGGTGATTTAACGGCTTTGATTCATAATGATTATGCTGAATTGCTTGATAGCATCCACGGTATCTCAGAAGAGACGACTACCGGCGTCCATCGTCTGGTTGAGATGCTTGCCAAAGGCACACTTAAAGTGCCAGCCATCAACGTCAACGACGCCGTCACTAAGTCTAAAAACGACAATAAATACGGCTGCCGTCATAGCTTAAATGATGCTATTAAACGTGCAACTGACATGTTCCTTGCTGGTCGCCGTGCTCTAGTCATCGGTTATGGCGATGTGGGCAAAGGCTCTACGCAAAGCTTACGTCAAGAAGGCATGATCGTACGTGTCTCAGAAGTCGATCCTATCTGTGCCATGCAGGCATGTATGGACGGTTTTGAAGTACTCTCACCATACATCGATGGTGACAATACTGGCGGCGCAGCCAGCATCAACAAGCGCTTGCTTGAAGACACTGATATGATCGTCACCACGACTGGTAACTATCACGTTTGTGACCGTCATATGCTAGCCGCCCTAAAACCTGGTGCTGTGGTATGTAACATCGGTCACTTTGATACCGAAATCGACACTCAGTTTATGCGTGACAACTGGCGCTGGGTTGAAATCAAGCCACAAGTGCATCAAATCTTCCGCTCAGACGATGAGAATGATTATTTGATCTTGCTTGCTGAAGGTCGCTTAGTGAACCTAGGTAACGCGACTGGTCACCCATCACGCGTCATGGACGGCTCATTTGCCAACCAAGTATTGGCTCAAATGTATCTGTTTGAAGAAAAATTCGCCGACTTGCCAGCTGACAAGCGTACTGACAATTTATATGTAAAAGTATTGCCTAAGAAGTTAGACGAAGAAGTAGCCGCTGCGATGGTTGCAGGCTTTAACGGCACGCTGACTAAATTGACCGAAAAGCAAGCTGAGTATTTGGGTGTGCCTGTCGAAGGTCCATTCAAGCCTGACGCTTACAAATACTAAAAGGAGTCAGACTGTGAGTAAGCCTGCTTTTTCCTTTGAGTTTTTCCCAGTAAAAACCGAACAAGGCCATGAAAAGCTACTCAATACTTACGATGAGCTGAATAAGCTATCACCGAGCTACTTTTCGGTGACCTATGGTGCTGGTGGTTCAACCCGTAGTCGCACCCTAGATATCGTACAAGCATTGAATGCGCGAGGCGACACTGAGATTGCGCCACATATTTCTTGTATCGGTGATGACAAAAATGAAATCGCTGAATTGCTCGAGTTTTATAAAACGCTAGGCATCAAACGATTAGTAGCGCTACGTGGCGACTTGCCATCAGGTCAGGTGGGCATGGGTGAACTGCCATTTGCTGTGGATTTGGTAAAATTCATTCGTGAACACTCAGGCGATCACTTCCATATCGAAGTGGCAGCCTACCCTGAGATGCATCCACAAGCGCGTAGCTTTGATTTTGATGTTGATAACTTGGTGAATAAATACCAAGCTGGCGCAAATGCTTCGATTACGCAGTTCTTTTATAACGCTGACAGCTATCTATACTTGCGCGACAGAGTAGAGAAACGCGGTATTGATACCGTGACTCAGCCATTGATTGCGGGCATCATGCCAATTACCAACTCTAGCAGTTTGATGCGCTTTGCTGATAGCTGTGGTGCTGATATCCCTCGTTATGTGCGTAAGCAATTGGGAGACTTTGGTGACGATCGCAAAGCCATCCGTGAATTTGGCTTTGAAGTGGTTTATCGCCTATGCGAGCGCTTAATGAATGAAGGTGTACCCGCGATGCATTTTTATAGCATGAATAAAGTTGAGCCAAACAAGCGCTTGATTGAAGCATTGGGACTAACGGTTTAATCCTCTAACCCATCTTGATTGAATTTTAATGACTGGCGTTCTTAGGAGCGCCAGTTTTTTATTGTCCAACTTCCAGAGCGTGGCTTCATTGCAAAAATGGTGATAAAAATGAGATAAATGGCCATAAAACAAGAAAAATAGCGCAGATAATATCGAGATATTAACCCACTATTTGGCGATGTTTGGCAAGAGTTAGCCATTTTTAGCCCATGTAGATGAATATATCGAGTGAATGGAAGACACGCCCTAATAAATAACCATTTATAACTGTCTTTATACACCTTATCTTATTTAGTTTTTAAAAATTTATTTACTGTGTAATACTGCTATTTTCATAAATATTGCTTTTATTAAGAATAATTTTCACAAAACAAATGTCTTTAATTGTCGCAAGTGATATTCTATTGATCTAATAATAAGTACGCTCAATCAAATAATAGGAATAAGACCACGTGCGACGTTTTTTTTATAGTAGTGACAGTGATCATGATAACGCCTTACTTTCAGCTCAACTGGCCGCGTTACCGTTAGGTAGTGATATTGAGTTGCCAGACAGTATTGTTCATCACTGGTGCCGTGTACTACGTGCAAATATTGGCGATCAAGGTATTTTGTTTGATGGGTTTGGCGGTGAATATCAGGTAGCGCTACAAACCATTAGTAAGAAAAAGGCGACTGCTACCTTACTTGCTCATATAGATGACGATCGTACTGCACCATTTATCAGTAAAATCGGGCTAGTGATGAGTCGCGGTGAACGTATGGATTATGCCATTCAAAAATCAACCGAGCTTGGGGTCACGGCCATTCAATTACTAAGCAGTCATCATGGCGAAGTCAATCTAAAACCTGCACAAGTCGAAAAAAAGCTCGCGCATTGGCAACAAGTGGCTATCGCAGCTTGCGAACAATGTGGTCTCAATCGCCCGCCTTTGATTCTTGCTCCATTAACCATCAGTGAATGGCTGAGCAATACCAACACTGACGCGACCCGTACAGAGATGGCCGTCAGCCCTATCGTTTCTGTGCTTAGTCAAGACCCTTATTACCAAGTGTTAGACAGCCTTGCAGATCTATGCATGCAAATGAGCGTACCAGCAGCAGGACAGCCTGCCATGCCGAGTGCCTTATCAAGTATCCTCAAACAACAAATGCCTTACCTCAAATTATTGGTTGGCCCTGAGGGTGGGTTAAGTGATGATGAACGTCAGCAAGCAGAGCATGCCAGCTTTGTGCCTTGGCAAATTGGTAGCAGAGTATTGCGTACCGAGACTGCACCAGTGGTAGCATTGGCCACGTTGCATGCGTTGAGCCTCTAGCGGACGCTAAAAATCATTAGCACGACCGTCCTAGGCCGTGGCTTCATTGCAAAAATGGTGATAAGAATGAGATAAATTGCCGTCAAACAAGAAAAATAGCACAGATAATATCGAGATATTGACCCGCTATTTGACGATGTTTGGCAAGATTTAGCCCATTCCGATGACTATCGAGTGACTTGAAGACACACCCTAGCCTCTACCTTTTATATTTATTGTCGAAAAGATAACTTCTGTTCTTCATTGTGCATGATAAAACACAATGTCAGCTCAATTTCAGTAAATTGATAATACAGTTCTTGTTTTTATAAGCCATTGTCTTTTGTGAGCCACTATTATGAGTAATTTTGACATTATCCCAGTATCGATCAAACAGCAGTTGATGTGCACACTATGTGAAGAATTTGAAGACGCCATATTTATATTAGATAGCAATTTACGTTACCTAGCAGTCAACGCCAGCTATGAGCTGATGATTGGCTACAAAGAGACCTTCTTAATCGGTCGGCCACTCGGTATATATGCAGCTGAATTCTTGTCAGAAGAAGAGCAGCTCATTTTAAAAGACATCAGTAAAAACTTGAACGAGCATGGTTTTTACGAGCTTGATTTTTCGATGGTCAACCGTTATGGGCAACCTATTGATTGTCATGTCACTTATCGCAAGATTTATGTCGAGCAAGTTGCTTATCATGTCGGCATGGTACGTGACATGTCGTCAATCATTAAAGACCAAAAGCAGGTCGCACATTTACTTAATTATGATCAGCTCACTGGCCTCCCTAATCGAAAGGTCTTTTTGAGCCAAACCAGTGATATGCTACTAGATAGCTATCAAGAAGTGGTTCTTGTACGCTTAAATATTGATCGCTATCGCAACCTTGCCAGTCTATTAGGGCCTGATGGTGTCAATGACTTAATCAAGAATTTTGTAAAAGAAGTAGAAAAGCTCAAGCTGGATGATTTGCGCTCTTTTTCTCACTTTGGTGGTGATGATTTCGCGCTATTGTTTGAAGTCAAAGATGCCAACCTGGTACGCCTTCAGCTCGACGCGCTCATGCAAATGTGTGAACGGCCTTTCTTTACCAACAACACCCATGCCACAGATGCAAATA
This sequence comes from Psychrobacter sp. 5A.1, assembly GCF_030407455.1. GTDB lineage: Bacteria > Pseudomonadota > Gammaproteobacteria > Pseudomonadales > Moraxellaceae > Psychrobacter. Next base: position 5,169 of record NZ_JASDDJ010000069.1, on the reverse strand, counting down.
TTTATTATCATGTTTCTGTGGGTGTGAGTTGCTTCCCAACAGATGATAATGAAGTAACTGGTTTGTTGACCAAAGCAGAAAAAGCCCTGCAGTATGTTAAGCAACAAGGTGGCGATGATATTCGCTGGTATGACGAAGCCATCGAAAATGCCACTGCTGGTAGTTTGGAGTTAGAGTCCGAACTGAGAACCGCCACAATTGAAGGTGAATTCGTCCCTTATTATCAACCAAAATTTGACCTAGTTACTGGTGCTATTACTGGTTTTGAAGCACTGGTACGTTGGCAACACCCTACTCGCGGATTGCTAAAACCCATCCATTTTATCAATGCTATTATCGCCCATAAGCTGTCTTTTGATTTATTTGCGCAAATGGCCATCCAAATTGTCAAACAACTGTCTGCTTGGCAACAACAAGGGTTCCATCAGCACATCTGCATCAATGCCGACGCGGCTGAATTTAGCCATCCTGACTTTTTTGATATGGTGAGTACACTGCTTGCCCAGCACAAAATTTCTGCCCAGCAGTTGCATATCGAAGTGACCGAATCGTCTTTGATTCAGCGCCATGATAATGTAAAAAAACAGCTCAACTCACTGAGAGAACTTGGCGTGCGACTGGCGCTTGATGATTTCGGTACGGGTTATGCGTCCCTGAGCTATCTACAAGAATATCCGTTTGACTTTATCAAAATTGATAAAAGCTTTATCTCTAATATCGACACCGATCGTACCCAGCACGCGATTGTCAAGGCTATTTTAGACTTGGCCATTGCGTTAGAGATGCAAGTCGTTGCTGAAGGTATCGAAACGGAACAGCAGCGTGATGCGTTATTGGTCATGGGTTGCAAAAATGGTCAAGGCTATTGGTTTAGCAAACCAGTGGCTGCTAACGTCGCCACTGAGATGTTGATCAAACAAAACGCTTCGAAGTAAACCGCCAAGCTACTAGGCCGTGTCCTCAATTCAAACGAGTGTCCTCTAAATGGGCTAAAAACAGCTAAATTTTGCCAAACATCGTCAAATAGTTGGTCAATATCTCGATATTATCTGCACTATTTTCCTCGTTTGACGGCAATTTATCTCATTTTTATCACCATTTTTAAAATGAGGACACGCCCTAACTATAAGTTATTAACCATAAACTACCATGTTAAGACTCTTAGAATACGAGCACGTTGAACGCTTATCACATTTATACCTATGACATTTCTTACATGCTCGGTTCTACCAAATAGCGTTGCAATTTATATGAATGCGTTCGTCATTATGGCGAACGCTATTTTTTTGCCTGTCGTTTGTTCACGTTAATACTGGTTATATAAAGGACTACCCACCTTAGTAACACTAAAGTTTTCATATGGTTATTCGCATTTTTCCTTAGCGTCTAACGTTGATTGCATAACGGATGCAAGATAGGTTCATGACTTATCAGTCCTGTCACCAAACTTGTATAATCACCTCTGAAAGCCTATCTTTTATAGTGAATTTGTTAGAGCCCATTCAATCTCTCATTGACTCTGACAATCACCACTCTTTTTAACACTATTTTATGTAATCGATGCCCCGTTCAATCTGACTGTCTATGATCTATTAAGATTGACAGCTTGGTTAGACAAAGCAACGCACTAGAAGATAGTGCGACCATATGCTCATTATATTAGCTATGATCGGTTACATTCCAAAAAGGACAGGAAGTTATGCAATACAAAGCGCCCTTACGTGATATCCAATTCGTTATGCATGAACTACTCGATAGTGAAAGCCATTACAAAACATTGCCTGCGTTCCAAGAAGCTGATCGTGAGCTAATGGACAGCCTGTTCGAAATGGCGGCTAGCTTTGCTGAAAATGAACTGTCACCATTGAACCAAAGCGGTGATGCTGAAGGCTGTAAATTCGATAATGGTACTGTCACTACGCCAAAAGGCTTTAAAGAAGCTTATACAGCGTTTTGTGAGCTTGGCTTCCCTGCTTTGTCTGCTGAAGAAGCGTTCGGTGGTCAAAACATGCCTTTTTCATTGTCTACGGTCATCAATGAAATGGTTGGTACGGCGAACTGGTCATTCTCTATGTACCCTGGCCTATCACATGGTGCTATTCAAACCATCGAGCACCATGGTACTGATGCACAGAAACAAACCTATCTAGAAAAAATGATCAGCGGTGAATGGTCAGGCACCATGTGTCTTACTGAAGCGCATGCGGGTTCTGACTTGGGTATTATTCGCACCAAAGCTGAGCCGAAAGAAGATGGCAGCTATAGCATCACTGGTCAAAAAATCTTTATCTCTGCAGGTGAGCACGACCTAACCAGCAATATTGTCCATATCGTATTGGCTCGTCTACCAGGCGCGCCTGCTGGCACAAAGGGCATCTCATTGTTTATCGTCCCTAAAATGACGGTCAACGAAGATGGTAGCGTTGGCGACGGCAACAATGTCGTTTGTGGCTCTATCGAGCACAAAATGGGCATCAAAGCCTCTGCAACTTGTGTGATGAATTTTGATGGCGCAACGGGTTACTTGATTGGACCTGAAAACCGTGGCCTACAGTGCATGTTCACCTTTATGAATGTGGCACGTATCGGTACTGCTGTTCAAGGTGTGACCGCAGCAGAGTATGCGTTCCAAGGTTCATTGACTTACGCAAAAGACCGCTTAGCAATGCGCTCACTGTCAGGCACGAAAGCACCAGAAAAAGTGGCTGACCCTATCATTGTGCATCCAGCCGTTCGCAACATGCTATTGACTGAAAAAGCCTTTGCTGAAGGTGGTCGTGCATTGGTTTATTATCTCTCACATTTTGCTGATACCGTCGCAAAAGGCGAAGGCGAAGCATTGAAGTTTGCTGATCAAATGTTGTCACTATTGACACCAATTGCTAAAGCGTTCTTGACTGAAACAGGTCTAGAAGCTGCTAACCACGGTGTACAGGTTTATGGTGGTCATGGTTTCGTTAGCGAATGGGGTATGGAGCAGAACGTACGTGATACGCGTATCGCTTGCTTATACGAAGGCACGACAGAGATTCAAGCGCTTGACTTGCTAGGTCGTAAAGTCTTGGGTTCGCAAGGTAAACTGCTTGCCAACTTTGTCAAAGTCATCCAAGACTTCTGTGAAGAAAATAAAGAAAATGATGACATGGGTCAGTTCATCCGTCCACTTGTCAAACATTTGAAAGAATGGGGCGATTTGACTGCACGTATCGGTATGCAAGCAACTGAAACTCCAGATGCTGTCGGCGGTGCTGCGGTAGACTATATGTACTTCAGTGGTTATGTGACCCTAGCCTACTTATGGGCTCGTATGGCCTTGGTTGCCCAAACTGCAATCGCAGAGGGTACTGGCGAAGCCGCATTCTATGATGCTAAAGTTAAAACGGCTCAGTTCTACTTTGCTAAACTATTGCCACGTACCACGACGCACGTACAGCGTATCAGCACTGGTGTAGAGCCATACATGAGCATGGATGTTGACCAGTTTGCCTTTTAATTAAAGCGCTAAACTTTGCAATCGTATAGTCTTAAGCGGCAACATACTTCGGTGTGTTGCCGCTTTATTTTTGCGGATGCCAAGGTCTGTTGAACATTCAAATATTAGGGTTGCTGATGGCTAAAATTGCACCAAACTAGGCGCAAACCGACGACAATATCGAGACCTTAGCATCTTTACTATTAGGGCGTGTTGAACATTGGTAATAAAATGATGGCAAAAAAATAGCAAACGGTTAATCTTTAAGTTCTCACACAAAAAAGACATCGTCTGCTATGCCTCGTACAATGCTCAAAGATCAACACTGGACAAGACTAAGACCTATATTACTAGAACTTAATATCTATGACAAAGGGAATCTTAGACAAACAGTCGAAGGCGTATTATATCGTATGCGTGTTGGCTGTCCTTGGCGTGATCTACCACCTTTCTTTGGTAAGCCTAATACCGTCTACAAGGCTTATCAGCGCTGGTTTCGTAGCAATAAACTGATTGCGCTGTTCGCTTTATTAATTAAAGACTCAGACTGTGAATGGGTGTTTATCGATGGCACACACATTAAAGCACATCAGCACAGTAATGGTAGCAATGAGGTGGAACAAGCCATTAGTAAAAGTGTGGCAGGACGCGCCACCAAGATTCATTTAGCAGTTGATGCTCACGGCAACCCTATTACTTTTATCTTATCAGATGGTACGACTCACGATGTAAAGGTGGCTCCAGACTTAGTTGATAAGATTAATTTAAGTGGTACAGACATACTATGTGCCGATAAGGGCTATGATTCTGATCCGCTGCGAGCGCATATTGAACAAGCGGGTTGCTTCAATAATATTCCTCGAAAACAGAATACTAAGTCCACCAATAACCATATGGACTGGCACTTGTACAAGGCTCGACACTTAGTAAAAAATGCTTTTGCTAAGTTAAAAAACTACAGGGCGGTTGCAACTAGATTTGATAAGCTCAAGCAAAGTTATGAGAATACAGTGGCTCTCGCTTGTGCTTATCTTTGGTTGAAACTTTGAATGTTCAACACGGCCTAATATTATGACAATCATATAACTAAGCCAAAAGGTATAACTTGCTGATTAACAATAATTTTTTCTTGGTTTATCAATACAAGTATCGCCGTGATATAGCATGTAGAACTCAACATGAGAATTATAGTATTCAGCATATAAGTGGGCTAATGTATTGAATTGCGCCTCTTCGTAGGATTGCCTAGTATCCGATGTACCCTCAATTGGAATAATATTTTTTTCATCGACGCATTCACGCCTTATACCTGGTGTTGCCATAGAATATCCATAAACGCCGTATACTCTTAAGTCGCCTCTAGCCAATGCTTCACGAGCATCCGCTGTAGGATCAGCATGATACAAATAATCTAACGTGAAAGGGTGTTCTACTTCGTAGCTACAAGCGGTTATAAAGTAAAGCAGTACCAGTATTTTCGATAATTTAATCAGCAAAACCTCCTCCATGTCTTGCACTTGGATGTCTTAAAATAGAGTTGTCATCAAGCTCTCTCATAATTGTATTTTCATAGGTTATAGCTTTATGTTTATAATCTGTTTTGCCTGTATCTACATAATTTTTTGGTGGTGTATCAAAAAGTATGCTGAGGAATTAAAGGAGGGGTGACAGCCGAAGCAAGATGATATATTTGAGGT
>NZ_JASDDJ010000068.1 GCF_030407455.1 Psychrobacter sp. 5A.1 | reverse complement strand
AAATAATCAAGAGTTTAGTAGTAATAATCATTATATCTACTTTACCTGCCTGCGATAAATCCCCTTCCGAGCACCTTAAAGCCCTTACCGAAGACAAATACCCTGTGGCAAATATGCCAGATGAGCCGTTAGAAACCCCACTTGAGATTAACATCGAACCCAAGCGCTTAGCCATGACCAGCTCATGGAGCGCAGGGATAAAAGACGATGGCACGTTATGGACATGGGGTACAGATGGTCTACTGCGTGATACCAAGACAGGACAAGATCCAACGCCTAGGCAAGTCGAGGGTGTGAATGATGCGGTAGCAGTTTCAGGCGGTGGTGGACATATGTTATTACTACGTAAAGATGGCACAGTATGGGGCTGGGGCAGCAACAGATATGGAGAGATAGACCCTAGTGATGACGATACTTTTATAGAAGAGTTACGAGAGATTAAAGGTATCGAAAACGTGATAGGTATTTCTGCTGGCACACAAGTTTCTTTTTTTATTAGTAATGAAAAAGATGTTTTTGTACTTGGAAATAATGAGTATGGAGTTCTTTCTACTGATAAAGATAAAATTCTAAATAAGCCGACTAGGATTAAAGGTCTGAGGAGTATCGTAAAAATCCTAGGAGGAGCCGACTCATTTCTGGCGTTAAATGTTGAAGGTGACTTGTACTCTTCAGCAAGTTCAAGTCATAGTCTTGGCAAAGAAAACGTCAAAGCATTAGTCACAGAAACTGGTAAGAAATACTTCCCTGTCACCAGAATTGAACTAAAGAAACGGATCGTAGACTTTGACTATAGCTATGCTAATTTAGCTTTATTAGAAAATGGAGAGGTATGGAGCTGGCGAGATACTAACTATACAGGATCTGGAAAATCTAAAGACAGTTTTGTTTTTACCCCTACTAGAATCCTAGGTTTGTCAAAAGTTAACAAGGTTAATGCGTTTTCAGTTAATACCAACGATGGAGATTTATACTTGTGGGGGCTATCTACAACTAAATGTGAAAAATGTTCGAATGGGGGAAATTCCTCTTACTTCTATCAACCAGTTTTGATAAGTAACGATATAAAAATAAATCAATTCGCCGATAGTTTTTCAAGCACTGCATATATTGATGATAATGGTTATGCATGGTTTGTTGGTAACAATAGACACGGAGAAAAGGGGACTGGAGAAGTGCAAACTGACGAGTATATAACCAAAGAAAAATTACTCGTTCCTGAAAAATCACTATTTAATATTCATGCTAATAAATAATTAACTAACTTTAAAAGTAAGAAGGCTCACTATCAAAGAAAACATCACATGACCATAAAATCCTTATTTAGACCATTATTACTAGCCATAACCCTGCTACCACTCTCTGCGTGTAGTGCTCTTGTTGGACCCAAAGATTTAACTATTGAGTACGATGAAGAAGTTAAGTTGCATAATGGCGAGATGATATGGGTGCATATCACACGGCATTACATAGAAGGAGGCGGTAAAGAGATTTCCGAGATGTTTCGTGGAGGTGGCAAGAGTGTCATTCCTACGCACGTTGAGATTAGCTGGGATACGGGGTTTGAGGGTGTGGGGCGGAAGTCGGTTTATTTTAAAAGCTATGTTGGCATTATCGATAAATATAATGGTAAGTGGTATGTAGTAGGTAATAAAAATACGACTGATAAGAATCTATATGAAGATTCGATTAACTGTAATTCTGTAGGCGCTTTTATAGGACGATTACGTTGTGTTGTCGCTCTTAATCAGCAAGGCGATTTTGTCAAAGCTTTGTCTGAGGATTTATACCATATTAATAGCACGAATATCATTTATCCGTCAGACGTTGAGGGATGGGGTTCAGTCCCTAGGACGTTAGATGGTAGAAAAATTACATGGAATGAAAAACTTTCTCTTGGAAACGAACGATACAAACTCTTAAAAGATGAAGAAATTTCAACACAAATAATCAATAACAAGGAGAAATAAAGATGAGTAATTTGACTAATCAACAGAAAGCTACATATGCTCTATTAGCCGACAATGTTTACTGGGATGTCAGATATGGCTATGATGAAAAGTGATAGCTTCATATTAGAGCCCTTTATAGTGGTGATGTGAACTATTTAGCCTGCTATGACGCAAGGTATGCGGGTATTACCACCTTTTGTCTTCATGGCTAAATCCATGTCGATATTTTCTTTCTCTAAATTTTTTTTGTTCATTGATGGTTTGCCTTTCAAAATAAAGTAATAACCAAAGCCTTCAGCTTCACCATCATACACAAAGCTTGAAATACGAAGTACTCTTACCCCAAATTTAGTAAAATCGACATCCATATTTACGGTGCGTTGTTGTTCAGATTTTTTGTATGTTGTGCTTATTAGTTTGACGCCGTTAATCTTGTAGTCATTACCTATAGCAAACTGATTCTGAGATATACGATTCACAGTGCTTTCTTGCAAGGCAAAAGCAATACCAGCGATATTCTGTCTATAAACAGAATCACACTCAAGAGTAGATTTCGTTACTAAAGACTCAATATCTACTTCTATGTAATGGTTTGGGCTATCGTTATGGACTGCTATGGCATTGCTAGACATAGGAAATAGTAGACTTATCGCACAAGCGCTAAAAATGCTTGTTCTAACGTATTGTAATCTAGCCATGTTCAATTACCTTGATTGTTTTTGATTTGATCTTAAGTCAGTTTTGGATTGGTATCTTATCTTGATGATACGCCCTAGAATTGTTCAGCGTAGATCCAGCGCTCTATACTATCATCAGGGTTGAGCGTCCAAATTACATTGTAAATGTGCTGCTTATTAATATAGCTAGCTGTTAAGTACAATTTTTTGGATGTGGTATCGCTATAAACCATGTGCGTGCCTTTTTCAACGCCCTTAATATCGTCAAGATAAGACTTAGGGATACAAGGAGTATGGTGTGGTCTGCTAAAGCAGATGCTTTGGTATTCGTTATTCTTATAGGTAATGTGAACATTGAGGTTGTCACTGGCAAGAATCTCATTATTTTCAGTGCTTAATACTGAATTTCCTTGTTGCAAGTCGTTAATTCTAGAAGCATGAATATAACCATCGCCTTTTGGTGTAGTAGAAAAGCAAAAATCTCCAAACCTACCACCTTCATTATGGCAGTAAACGAGGGTACCGCTTTTTACCTTGGCAGTTATAACGGAAGCCAAACTGGGTAAAGCTCTTAAATTGGTGTCGCCATCATTATCATAAATAACGCCATAACCGCTAATGTCTTTTTTCAGATAGGTCGCCGCATATGCAGAGACTGATAGCAATGTAATCGTGGAGACCACTAATACTTTTGATAAAATGATGTTCACCATTAATGATCCTTCATGTTTTGAAGTAATATTTAACTCGATATGGATCAGATCTAGGCGCTGATATCGACGATTTATAGTCAAATAAAAGCTAGTTGCGGTGATTTTTATTTATCTAGAGCTGTTGTTCTCAAGTTCTGTGTTTGGTGGTTCGGGTCTAATCATCCAGAGCCTAAGATGATCTGATGCTGTTTGTCTTTGTAATTTTCTAATCGGTATCCAACCTACTTTAGTACTAATACCACTGACGTCTTCATTACCCGCCTGTGATCAAAATCCCTCCAAACGCTCACCGAAATTAATTATTAAGCTTATCTCCTTTCTTTTTCTTATCTTAGATATACTTTCAATAGCTTCCTACTCAATGACTTCAGTTTCACAAGTGCTATCGTTAGCACTGACTGATATTATTGTATCTGCATTATGATCGAAATCTATAGCGTCAAAATACTGACAGTTAAATGATTGAATTTCGAGGGTGTAGGATCGATGTTTTGGGTTAAGTTCTTTATGAATATTTCATCTCTATATTATATTTTTCAGAAGGGTAAGGTTGAATGACTTTTATATTTAGAGAAATTACGGACGACGACTTAGATTTACTTTTCGCTTCACCAGACGTTAAAGAAGCGCTCTATGGTATATTTTTTGACAGACAACATGCTGGATGCCTGATTGATTGTAGCTGGAGAGTAGCTGTCATTGAAGCAACAGGCGAGATGATTTTCAATATAGGTAATTATTCGTCTATGAAAGGAGATACGCCACGTTACGCCTATTTATTTAATAAGGGTATCTGTACTATTATTGAAACAGCAGAGGGTTATGAGCTATCCATATACTATTGTTCTTCTATGTTGAGGGAAAGCCTGCCTCACATTAAAGAAGTAATGACGCAAGCGCTTATTTATGGTGGTGATATGCTAATGGGAAACAATCTTAAGGGGTTGCCTGAAAAAATAAAACGTATCGCTATGAGTAGAACTTATACATTTATTGAAAGCAAACAGCTGTACTTTCGTTAATCCTAACCACTTTTAAACCAATGATTAAAAGAAAATACGATGAGTGATTATATCTATAGAGAAATCACCAAATGAGATATCGATCAATTATATGCTTCGAGGGATGCTGAAAAATGGCTAATTCCATACTATCAGGGTCCAAAGACCTACTACGATGTTGGAAAGGAAAGCATAGCAGAACCCATAGCGTATGAAGAGTGGAAGTTGTTTCGTTTTTCAGAAAATTTCGAACGTTATGATACAGCAGCATGGTTTATGTATTTAGAAAAAGATGGTTCTTTGTTAATTATGCAAGATAGATGGCCATTAGAAAACGATAAACACCCTATATATCCCAATAGAGAGCAAGAGTTCGTTATTCTTTTTTATTCTAAATCGCTTGAAAATACGATTCAAAAGATTTGTGAGTTGGTGGTTAATACTGCCACCCAAGGGGGCGTCTACTTAACAGGAAAACCCGAACCTGATTATTGGGTTGATCCAATTGTTACTTACAGAATGGCAGCACCTAACGACTACGGGAAATACTACTAATGAATATTAATGAGATGAGTAAATATATATATCGGGACATTACAGAACAAGATTTAGACGAACTCTACGCTTCACCAGAAGCTGAAAAGTGGCTAGCACCACATTATGCATTAAGAAAATATAACAATGCTGTGAGGAGTATGAATTTAGTAGAGCCCAGTGCGACAAAAGCATGGAAATTATTTTTATTTTTAGAAGACCATGAGAGAAGAGACGAAATATCAGACTGGTATGTTTACTTAAATAAAGATGGCTCTACATTGATTATGCAGGAGAGGTTTCCTATGCCGCCACCATATGAAATATATTCAATAGATCCTGACCGTGAACAACAGTTTGTGGTGCTCTATTGCTCAGAAGCTCTTGAAAGTGATATTCAGCAAATTTGTGAACTAGTCGTTAGTATTGGCACGACACCTTCAGGTGAAAATGACATAACATCTTGGACAGCATCAGACTTTTGGGAAGACCCTATTATCTCATACAAAATGGCAGCACCTAATGACTACGGGAGATACAAATAATGAATATTAATGAGATGTCAGGACAGCAGTTGATTGATTATATTAACAATGCTGATAAGCAGTTCATGATTCAAGAGCTAAAAGACATTATTCAGCAAGCATCATCATTAGCATGAGTCGAAGGCGCCGCTGATGATGCAGCATATTAAATAAAACTTACTTCTGCTTAGAACTTCTCTCATCAGCCTCATCTTTACCAATCACATCGAACTCTTCTAAGCACAGTTTGTCATATTCTTTTTTACAAAAACTAGGGTCGATTTTGCACATGGCAGCTTGTAATTGATCGAGGCGGTTTTCTGATTGCTGAATGTGTTCTAGCATTTTAGCAAATGCTTCTGCAACGGGATCTTGTGAAGTTGGATCGATACCATAAGCCTGAAATGCCGTATCACGTGCGGTGGTTTGTTTTGAGGTCGCTGATTTTTCTTGTGACTTAGCGTCTGGTGATTTTTCGGCAATGGGATTGCCTTTTTCATCATGATGATCGGAAATCATACGAGCCGCATTGCCGACCATCGTAGCGCCTGCTGGTACAGGTTTTACCACCACCGCGTTTGAGCCGATTTTGGCATTTTTGCCGACTGTAAATGGCCCTAATACTTTTGCACCAGCGCCAACCGTCACGCCATCTTCTAGCGTGGGATGACGTTTGCCATTATTCCATGAGACACCGCCAAGGGTGACACCGTGATATAAGGTGACATCGTTGCCAATCTCAGCAGTCTCACCGATGACCACACCGACACCATGATCAATAAAAAAGCGTTTACCGATTTTGGCCGCAGGGTGAATCTCGATGCCTGTGATGATACGCGAGCCGTAGGAGATAACACGCGCTGCCAGTTTTTGCTCATTATGCCAGAGGCAATGCGCCCCGCGATGCAAGATAAGCGCGTGAATACCTGGATAGGTTAGGATGACTTCCATACTATTGCGCGCCGCAGGATCACGGGTGAATACTGCATCGATGTCTTCTTTCAAATCTTTTTTTATATTAGCAAGCGATTTGAAAAATTTGGATGGCAATGACATAAAGCGTCCTATCTATTCGTCGGTAGAGGGTCGTTGCTAAAACAGCGAGGTCTCTATTCTGTGGTCATAAGGTTCGGATAATAAGGAATACGTATTTTCGCTAAGCTCTTTTAAGTTATAGCAGCTTTGCACCATAAAATATAGTGAAGCGCTAGTAAATTAAAGCAAACCTCAAATTAAAATAAGCCGATGAACCCTAGGGCGTGTTTGATATTCGACCATGGTAAAAAACACTCCTGTCTCCTTCTGTTAATATGGGAGCTGATGCTAAATCTCTCCCCTCAGATCTATATGAGCAGTGCGTTTTAAACCTCGTTAAGGCATGATCATTACCGTCGTTTTACGCCTTATCTGGAACACAGCGTAGATAAAATGCAGCAATCAGCAGTGCCTATTTGTGAGTATCAAACACGGCCTAATTTATTTTAATCTTTTGAGAGCTTGGCAATCAAAGCGCTTAGTAGTTGATACTCTTTTTGATCAAGCTGTAAACGTGACCCAAGTCTAGATAGGCGTGATGGCAATGATTTTAGATGTTCGCTATTTGCCAGACCACGGTGAACCATAAGGTCGGTGGTACGCTGAGTGAGCTGTTGTAGCTGCTGCTGAGTGATAGCAGGCTCATCCCATTGCTGACGTAAATACACATCGAGCGATGGTTGAATAGTAGCGTTCAAATCAGTATCTAAACGTTCCGCTGTTTGAGTGTGCGTTTGCGCATAAGCAAAGACAAAGCTGGCGATGACTTGCACAGCTGAGGCGACATTCAATACAGGATAAGCAGGATTGGCATCAATTTGAATATGATAATCTGCATAAGCCAACTCTTCATTAGTCAAACCGCGATCTTCACGTCCAAACAAGATAGCAATATTTGGTTTGCTATAAGTAGTCGCCGATTGGCTATCAGCGTTACTATCGTCTGTACGCAATGCCGATTGTTTGTCGATAAAATCAAACATGATTTTGGCAGCTTGCGTGGGTGTCACGACAGGGCGAGGCAAATGACGACTGCGACTGCTGGCCGCAAAAACCAACTGGCAGTCGGCAATGGCAGACTCTAAGGTAGGTGCAATCAAGGCTGATGAGAGTAGGTCACTGCCACCTGCTGCGTGAGAGATACTGGTCTCATCAATTGGTCGCTTAGGGTCGACAACTGTCAAACGAGACAGACCCATTGTGTGCATCGCACGTGCTGCTGAGCCGATATTAGCAGGCAAAGTCGTATTGACCATGACGACTTGTAAGCAATCAAGGTAGTCACTCACTGTGTGCGCTGCTGGTTCTGGCATTGGTACTGATTCTGGGGTTGTCAATGATGGAGCACTGTTACTCATTTATTGCCCCAATCTTAGATTGATTTCTTGTTCGGCACGGTGTAATGCGATAGCAATCTCTTCAATAAGAACCGCTTGCTCACCGATACGGCGTTCACGGCACTGCTCTTGTAATTGACTGCTAAGGTTTGCCAGTTGTACCGTTCCCAAGTTGGCACTCGCGCCTTTTAGCGCATGTGCAATCTCAAAGCCATTGGCATTATCATTCTCTCTTTGGGCAGTGCGCAGTGTGACCACACGCTGTTTACTGTCAGCGATATATACTTGGATCAAACCAGAGAAATCTTCTTCGAGCAGTTCACGCATGTCTTCAAACTGCTCATGATTAATGACTTCTTCAGCTTGCTTCGTTATATTTTTATTTGTGTTTTCGTCCATGGTATATGTCCAATTGTTAAAAGTTAAAGCAATAAGGTTAGGGCATGTGCTATCACACCCTAACTATAATAAATTTCTTGATGCCACTAAAGCGGTTAACTGTAATGAAAGTGTAGGTTATCTTCACTAATCATATTTTTTAATTGCTGTAAATTGTCATCACTAGGGTAGATGCGCCAATGCTCAGACAACCCGACATTAGCAATACCAAATTCTTCATAAACGCTCAGTCCAAGCGGCAGGCAGTTATCATTGATAGAAGCATCCGTATTACTCAAGGCTTGATTTGCATAGCTTGATGGCATGCCGTTTGAATGAGCCGCGTCGTGATTCATGCTGTTTTCGAGAGCCAACAAATCATTGCCATTTTCATCATATAAACTGCCGCCCATCGCAGGATCATAAGCGCCACTGCTACTATTACTGCCTTGTTCGTCTTGCTCATTGTTATAAGCCAAACGTGGTTCGGGAATGATATCAGCTTGTGCTGATTTGAGTAATGGCTGCAAATGCGTGAGCAGATTGATGTCGCTACCGTGAATTTTGATACTGATTTTTTTGAGCCAACGCAGCCTAGCATCTACCATACTCATGGCACTATCGAGGCGCGCAAACAAGCGTCCATCACGTTCGCGTATACTCCCTTTTATGATGACGACCTCATCGATTTTCAACTGTTCTTTAACACGATTGAAACGTTCGGCATAGCAACTGACTTCTAATCTTGAGGTGCCATCATCTAAAATGATCACGTTACGATTGCCGAAGTTGGCGATGTCGATAATCAATCCTGAAAAGTAACAGCTGCCGTTATAGCCAGTATCCGTTAACTTGTTGAGTCTTATACCTGACGTATAGCGCTTTAATTCATCCAAGTATTCATTGATTGGATGCCCCGTTAAGTACAATCCTAAGGTGTTCTTTTCTGCTTTTAGGCGATGTTTGTCACCCCAGATTAGCTCTGGTGTCATAACGAGTGGCGGCGCTGCGACCACACCATCCATTTCACCAAACAAATCCATCATGCCAATTTCGCGGTTTTGACGGTCTTGCTCAGCGGCTTGTACGGCGCTTGGCAGTTGACTCATTAAGGCACCGCGAATCTCGTAAGCTTCATCGGCTGGCAAGTCAGGTCGCAAGGTTGCGGCAAAGTCGTCAAAACAGCCCGCGCTGACCAATGCTTCAAGGGTGCGCTTATTGACCTTTTTGATATCAACACGGCGGCAAAAGTCATATAAATCTTTGAAAGGGCCTTCGCGGCGACGGGCTTCTACAATGGATTCAACCGCACCTTCACCAACGCCTTTAATCGCGCCCAAACCATAAATGATATTGGTTGGCGTGTCAGCGACGAAATGCCATTCACTGCGATTGACGGATGGATTCACCACGGTCAATTCAAAGTTTTCGCGGCAGTCATTGATAAAGAACACCACGTTGTCCGTGTTGTTCATATCAGAAGTTAAGACCGCTGCCATAAATTCGGCAGGATAGTACTGCTTTAGATAAGCCGTCTGATAAGCCAAGACGCCATAAGCGGCAGAATGCGATCGGTTAAAACCGTAACCCGCAAACTTTTCCATCAAATCAAATACACCACCTGAGGTGACTTCATCGATACCTTGCGCGGTGGCACCAGTGACAAAGATATCGCGCTGCTTGGCCATCTCTTCCGGTTTCTTTTTACCCATGGCACGGCGAAGCATATCCGCACCGCCCAAACTATAACCTGCCATCACCTGTGAGATTTGCATCACCTGTTCTTGATAGACAATAACGCCATTGGTGTTTTCTAAAATTGGCTCAAGATTGGGATGGTCATAAATAACTTCCTCGCGACCATGTTTACGGTCGATATACATCTCTACCATGCCCGCATCGAGTGGACCTGGACGATATAGCGCACACATGGCGATGACATCTTCGATGTTGGTCGGCTGCAATTTGGCCAGATATTTTTTCATACCCATGCTTTCTAACTGAAAGACAGCAGTGGTTTTGGCATCTTGCAATAGCTTATAAGCTTTTTTGTCATCTAACGGCAAGTCTTCTAGGATCAATGCTTCCTTGCCTTCTTTGGCACGGCGCAAGTTGATGTTTTCAACCGCAGCATTGATGACGGTTAAGTTACGTAGACCCAAAAAGTCAAACTTCACCAGACCAACGGCCTCGACGTCATCTTTATCAAATTGACTGACACGGTGACCTTCATCATCACAGTAGATGGCGCTAAAGTCAGTGATTTTATGCGGAGCAATCAGTACGCCACCAGCATGTTTACCGACGTTTCGACAGACGCCTTCAAGCTTAATCGCCATTTCCCAAACTTCAATCGCATCTTCATAATCCATATTATCAGGATTAGAGATTAAGTCTTTGAGCTGTGGCTCTTGCTCAAGCGCTTGACTCAGCGTGATGCCTGGTGTTTTTGGGATAAGCTTGGATATTTTATTGGCTAAAAAGTACGATTTACTTTGTACACGGGCTACGTCACGTACCACGGCTTTTGCCGCCATGGTACCAAAAGTAATAATCTGCGAGACCGCGTCACGGCCATAAGTTTGCGCCACATAATCAATGACGCGATCACGACCCTCGATACAAAAGTCAATATCGAAATCGGGCATCGATACCCGTTCAGGGTTCAAGAAGCGCTCAAATAACAGATCGTAATGAATGGGATCAAGGTCGGTAATGTTGAGCGCATAAGCGACCAGCGAGCCTGCACCAGAACCACGGCCTGGTCCAACGGGCACGCCATTGGCTTTTGCCCAACGGATAAAGTCCATGACGATTAAGAAGTAACCAGGGAATCCCATGGATAAGATAACTTCTAGCTCATACTCTAGACGCTCATCATATTTTTGGCGGAAGTCGCTCCAATGTTCAGTACGCTCGGCGACAGGGAAGAGCTTATCCAAGCGATTATTAAGGCCACGTACTGACTCTGCCCGAAAAAACGATTCAATCGTCTCGCCTTCAGGTACAGGAAAGTCGGGCAATACATTGATACCCAGTGTCAAGGTCACATTGCAACGTGTGGCTAAGCGTAAAGTATTGTCAATGACCTGTGGAATATCAGCAAACAATTGCGCCATCTGCGCTTGAGTCTTTAGATACTGCTCATCTGAATAGGTCTGAGGACGGCTTGAATCTGCAAGAACATACGAGCCTGCGATACAAACACGGGCTTCATGTGCATCAAAATCATCTTGCTCTAAAAAACGCACGTCATTATGGGCAATGAGTGGAATATTATGCTTAGCGCCTGCATGAATTGCGGCTTTAATAAAAGCATCCTCGCCTGAGCGATTGGTACGCTTGATGGCAAAGTACAAACGATCATCAAATTGCGCTTGCCATTCTATCAATAGCTCATCGGCTTTTTCAGGCATTGAACCGACCAATGCCTGACCAACGTCTGACTTTTCAGTAAACAAGACAATCACGCCTGCCGCATGCTCTAAAATATGACTGCGCTTGACGACTGGTACGCCATGATTGGCATCATCGGCACGCCCTTCGGTAAACCCGAGCGATACGATACGGGTAATGTTTTGATAGCCCTCGTTGTCCATCGCTAATAGGGTTAGTCGTGTGTCTTCATTTTCCATGATGACTTCGCTGCCGATGATGGGTTTGATACCAGCACCTAGGCAGGCACGATAAAACTTTACCGTGGCATACAGGTTGGACAAGTCGGTCAATGCTAGAGCGCGCTGCTGGTCAGCCGCAGCGGCTTTCACTAGCGGCTTGATACGCACGATAGAGTCGGTGATTGAATATTCGCTGTGGATACCAAGGTGTACAAATGCCATAGAAGACTCTTACTAGTACGATCAAAAGCAATACGCTACCGATAAAATAAATGAGTATTATCAGTTATTTATATTGATATTCTGAGGTGAATAAGACCTCGGTAGCCATGTTGATACGTTTTAAATGGGGTCGTCAATAATAGCATTATTTGCCGCAGACAGCCACTGATTCCAAGGGTTTAATCTGAGTGGGAGGGTTGAAAGTATTTGCCAGATATGTGATATCGTTGAAAAAATATGTACCTATTTAGACGCTGCTAAAAGACTTTTGAAGTTGGGTTTAAGTATAGGGCATGTCCTCAATTCAAACGATAGTTATCTAACTGGGCTAAAAACGGCTAAATTTTGTCAAACACCGTCAAACACCGTCAAACATCGTCAAATAGCTGGTCAATATCTCGATATTATCGACACTGTTTTTCTCGCTTGACGGTAATTTATCTCATTTTTATCCCCATTTTTGAAATGAGGACACGGCCTAGTTTAAAACGATCAATTGGGCTGCTGCAAAAAGGTTTTTTCATCTTCGGTAGAGTCACGATTTAGTGCATTATTACGATACGGATATCGCCCAAATCGATCAATGATTTCCTTGTGACGCTGTTCAAAATCTAGTGTGGTCGCATCATCCAGTTGTTCAAATAATGGCAGATAGCGCTCGTGGATGACTGCCGATTCAGAGTGCATAAACGGTATGATAATAAATCTACGCCATTGCATCGGTAAGGTGTCAAAATAAGGCTTTTGAATGGCTTCTTGGGCGAGTGCTAATGCCATACCATCTTGCGCAAATGCACTTGATTGTCCGCGACATAAATTGCGTGAAAACTGATCCAGCACAATAATTTCTGCCAAGCGTCCTGCCAATGCCGTTATCGAGCTATTACCATCCAATGAAGACTCTGCGATACGCCAAGTGACACATTCGCCTTGTTTGGCTGCCTGCCAAATACGGCCAAAATTTTCCTGTATCTGCTTATCGAAACGATCGTTTTGTGCAAACCAATAAGTCTCATTTTTTTTATCAAACCAAAAATCTAACACGGCACGCGCATCAGGGTTGAGGTAGGTCAAATCTACACTTTTTGGATTTAATTGGACTGAATGGGATCGGCTGGCAGAGGTGGAATAATCGGTTGAGAGTGCCATAAACTATTCTAATTATGATGAATTTAGTCTACTATAGCGCGAAATATTATTCGCTACTGTTATCAAATGCTATCGGGTGCACCATCATGAATACATCGTCTACCAATCCAACTTTTACCAAATCTACCAGCCAGTCTATCAACGTGCCAACGCCGTACTATTTACTCGATGAAGCTGCCATCGTTGCCAATATGCAAATCATTGCACGGTTGTGTGAGCTGTCCGGTGCAAAGGCATTATTAGCACTGAAATGCTTTGCCACATGGGGCGTGTTCGATATTATGCAGCCGTATTTGCATGGCACTACCTCATCGTCACTTAATGAAGTCCGTCTGGGCTATGAGACTTTTGGCAATAATGATGATGCGAGTAGCAAAGACAAAAAAGAAACGCATGCCTACAGCGTGGCGTATAGTGCAGGTGAAATCCCTGAGGTATTAAAATACGCGGATAAAATCATCTTTAACTCTATCTCGCAGCTCAATACTTTTAGCGAGCAGGCACGTGCGCAAGACATTCCTGTCGGGCTGCGTCTAAACCCAAAAACCAGTAATTCATCGTTTATTATCGCTGATCCGGCTCGTCCTTTTAGCCGTTTGGGTGAGCATAACAAAGATAAAATCACTGCGGTACTTGGTGATATCACTGGGGTTATGATTCATAACAATTGTGAAAATGATAGCTTTGAAGCGTTTAGTGAAAGTCTGGCAGATATTGAAAACAGGTTTGGCGATATTCTGGCGCAATTAGAGTGGGTAAGCTTAGGCGGTGGTATCCACTTTATTGCGCCTGATTATCCACTGGAAAAGCTCGCTGAAAGGTTAAAAGGGTTTAGCGAACAGTATGGCGTGCAAGTCTACCTTGAACCGGGTGAAGCGAGCATTCATGGCGCTGGCTCGTTAGTCACGACCGTATTGGACACCATGCACAATGAAAAGCATCTTGCCGTGGTTGATTCGTCCATCGAGGCACATATGCTTGATCTACTGATTTACCGCGAGTCAGCACCTATTGCTGCCATCAATAATACAGCAATGGATATCGCTCCTATTGGTCATTCAGTGATTGAGACGTCAGAACCTATTCTCGACAGTGAGATAGACAGTACGCTCATTTATGGTCGCTCGTGTTTGGCAGGGGATATTTTTGGTGAGTACGACTTGCCAAGTAACTTACAGATAGGCGATCAGATTACCTTTGGTAATGCCGCAGGTTATACCATGGTGAAGAAAAACTGGTTCAATGGTGTCAACATGCCAGCGATAGTCATCCGCCGATTGGATGGCAGTCTCGATATCCAGCGTGAGTTTGATTATCAAGATTATAAGGCAAGTTTGTCTTAATATTCAGAATTGAGTATTAGCATCATATTTACATTGTTAATAAGATTGATGTTTATTCATGAATTTTTGCCAAAAAGAGATTAAAAAATTGTTATAATCGCCTCGGGCAAACAGTCATTGGCAGAAAATGATGCTTGCCCGACGGGTGCGTGGGTTTTCCTCGGTCTTCCTTTTTAATTCACGCATATCATTCACTCGTTTCTGTTTTGCATAGCCGCTATCAATGGTATCGACAGGGACACAAAGGAGGATTGTTCATTGAACACAAACCAACAAGCTACAACCAACAAAAAAGACGTGCTCATCATTGGAGCAGGCGGTGTCGCTCAAGTGGTTGCGCATAAATGTGCAATGCATAATGACGTGCTTGGCAATATTCATATTGCGTCGCGCACGGTAGATAAGTGTGATGCCATCGCCCAAAGTGTACAAGAGAAAGGCAGCTTTAAGCAGCCAGCGACTTTGCATACGCACCAAATCGATGCCATGGATATCCCTGCGCTGATCCAGCTGATAAAAGACACAGGCATCCAAATCGTCATCAACGTTGGCTCACCTTTTTTGAATATGAGTGTGCTAGAAGCTTGTATCGAAACGGAAGTTGCTTATATTGATACGGCTATTCACGAAGATCCTCGTAAGATCTGTGAGACGCCGCCATGGTATAACAACTATGAGTGGAAGCGTAAGCAGCGCTGTGCGGACAACAAAATTACCGCTATCTTAGGTGCAGGATTCGATCCTGGTATGGTCAACGCTTATGCGCGTCTTGGCTATGACATGATGGATGCAGGCTCGGTCACAGACATCGATATTATCGATATTAATGCTGGTAGCCATGGCAAATATTTCGCCACTAACTTTGATCCTGAGATTAATTTCCGTGAATTTACGGGTACTGTTTACTCTTGGCAAGATCGTAAGTGGCAGTCAAACAAAATGTTTGAAGTGAAGCGTACGGATGATCTGCCTGTTGTAGGTATGCAAAACAGCTATCTAAGTGGGCATGATGAGATTCACTCATTATCAGCCAACTTAGATGTGCCAAACATTCGCTTTTGGATGGGTTTTGGTGAACACTATATCAATGTCTTTACTGTGCTTCAAAGCCTAGGCTTGTTGTCTGAGCAGCCTGTCATGACGGCTGAAGGGCAAGAAGTCATCCCGCTAAAAGTGGTGAAAGCCGTACTACCAGATCCAAGCTCTTTAGCAGCAGAATATACGGGCAAGACTTGTATCGGTGACAAGGTTAAAGGCAAGATAGATGGCGTGGATAGCGAAGTGTTTATCTACAACGTCTCTGATCACAAAGAAGCCTTTGAAGCCATGGGCAGCCAAGGTATTTCTTATACTGCGGGTGTGCCACCTGTCGCGGCCGCTATGCTTGTTGCTACCGGTGAATGGGACGCAGGCAAGATGGTCAACGTCGAAGAGCTTGATGCCAAGCCACTTATCAATCTATTGAATAAGATTGGTTTGCCAACTCGTATCAAAGACGAGAATGGTGATAGAGCGCTTGAGTTTGATATTTAATTAGCAAACGTTATTTAGAAAAGCCTGTCTTTTATAGATAGGCTTTTTTATGTCTGGGTTTTTACTGTAATTTTATGAGAAGGTATGGGAGCCAAACTTGCCACCTGCTATTATCTACCATTTCTACTAGGAATTCTCATTTGAAAGAATTCCTCTTGCGAGCCTAAAATTGCAGTGTAATTTTTTTACGGCTCTCAGGGCTAGAGGTGGCATCACGTTCTTGTTAGTATTTATCGTGGTTTGAACAAGTTTTTTTGTCGGTGCGATGGGCGCACTCTACTACTGAAGAGATTCTACGGCAGCTTTGGGTTTGTTTTCTGAGACAACAAAGCGGTCAAATAGTACGGTACGTAAAATAAAATTAACAGATAAAGGACAACACATGAGCTTCAGCGGATTATTTATATGGGACATAAAGAACGGCAAACCAACCAGCTATAGTGACGCGCAGGACATGGAAACGCAGGTGTCACACAATGCGCCAAAAAGGTATAATCCCGCCTTTATAGCAGTTGCCAAAGCAGTAGAGCAGTTTATAAAAGAAGCCAAAGCCTACTATGATGATGAAATCCTTAACATGTATAGTGACATGACAGACTGGATGGTCGATTTTACTAACCCTGTCTTAAGCATTGATCATGCTCCTGAGGAGCTCGCCATTGAGTTTTCTGCGATTATTATCAAAGCAGCGCAAGAGCATAACCTTGTAGTATTGCATCAAGAGATCGAAGTGGTGTTTTTACCTGATGGT
>NZ_JASDDJ010000067.1 GCF_030407455.1 Psychrobacter sp. 5A.1 | reverse complement strand
ATTTAATCCATCAGTAGAATGAAACCTACAATCAAACTAATTTTCGTGATGAGTGAGAAAGAATACATAATATTTACTTACTTATTTTAATCCTACTATTAGTTTATCTTAACTAAGGTAAACCAATCTGTCACTACAATCGATATGAAATAAAATGGATAAACAACTTTATGATTATGATACGCGGTTCCATGCATCACGTGATGCCTGACGCGCTTCATTCCATTCCATACGCGACTCACCTTTTACTTCGTGCCATGAACGCTCCAAATCTGCCTCATGATCTTCAAAGCGAGCATCTACTGGATAACGAGCACGATTGGCATACCCTACAGCATATGCTGGATGCAAGTCACGCTCGAAATCATACTCTTCTCTATGGTAATCAGCGTTTGCATATTCTGCACGCCAGTAAGCTTCTTCGTGAGTTGGGTCGATTGCTTCTGCGGCCGCATGACCTGCACCGCCACCAACGATAGCACCAATGGCACCGCCGATGAGCGTACCTAATGGGCCTGCCATTGTACCGATGGCCGCGCCTGCTGCTGCACCGCCGACACCGCCGATACCTGTACCGACTGGATGTGACCCTGGCTCACCAGTGATGATATCCGCATTCAAATCTTCTTTTGTCTCTTTTGACATATGTTTTACTTCGCTACGATCGATCGCGTCATGGTTATTCATAGTATTGTCCTTAAATTATTTATTATTAATTGAATGGTTTGTTTGCTAAAAACTAGCGGTCTTGTTAAATCCAACTAAAGTATAAAAATTTATGGGTAAGAACAGATAGGCCGATTATGTAAACTGTGTCCGTATTGCGATTGTCTTGCGTTACAGCCTGTATCTTTATCACATTTATGTACGGTGGCCTCATACTTTGGGTAATTTATTTAGACAAGCCCTTTAAATGAATTCCTCAAATAAGCTCTTTAAACCATGTTTCTGAACACTGCCTTGGGATAACTGAAAAACCATGATGTTGATAAGTTAAATAAATCAAACCTATACCTGCATTAAAGACCTTGCGATGGCGCGTTGCCATTTAACAAGATGTTGCTCACGGGCATCGACCGACATACTTGGCTCAAAAACACGATCTACTTGCCAAGAGGCTTTCATCGTTGACTCGTCGTACAGCCCCGTTTTTAGACCTGCCAGTAACGCAGCGCCCTTCGCTGTGATTTCCGTGTCTCTGGGCCGTAATACAGGGACATCTAACAAATCTGCTTGGAACTGCATCAGCAAGTCATTGTTGGCCGCGCCGCCATCTACTCTCAGCTCAGTCAAAGGATGTGGGCTGTCTTTTTGCATGGCGATAAGCACATCATAAGTTTGGTAAGCAACGGCCTCTAATGCAGCACGGGCAATATGAGCTTTAGTCGTACCTCGGCTCATACCAGTGATGCTGGCACTGATATCAGAACGCCAATATGGCGCGCCCAGCCCAGTAAAGGCAGGCAATAGCACCACGTCTTCGCTACTGTCAACTTGGCGCGCTAGGTCTTCGACGTCGCTACTTTGTTGAATCATACCCAGATTGTCACGCAACCATTGGACGATAGCCCCCGCCATAAAAACACTGCCCTCCAAGGCATAAGTGACTTCTTTTTTGGGTGGATGCAACATGCGTTTGCCTGACTGTACGATTTGATCAAACGATAAATTGTCTGGACGAGTGGGGGTGGACTTTCGTTGCCATGCGATGGTTGTTAACAGTTTATGCTCACTTAACTTTGGCTGCTGACCGATATTCATCAGCATAAAACAGCCTGTGCCGTAAGTGTTCTTTGCCATGCCCGCATCGAGACAACCCTGCCCGAATAGCGCGGCTTGTTGATCGCCCAATACCGCCTGAATAGGAATTTGTTTGGCAAATAGGCCTTTTTTGGTTTTACCAAAATCACCGTCGGACGGTAGGACTTTAGGCAAGATATTCATGGGTATAGCAAACCGCGCACACAGCTCTTGTGACCACGCCAGCTTATGAATATCAAAGAGCAAAGTACGAGACGCATTGGTCACATCAATGACATGTTCACCGCCTGTTAGCTTGTAGATGAGCCAGCTGTCAATAGTACCAACCGCTATCTCACCTTTGCTAGCACGCACGCTAAGCTTGGGATTGCTTTCGAGCAACCACGCGATTTTACTGGCGCTAAAATACGGATCTAAACGCAAACCTGTGATACGTTGTACTTCGCTTGCCATATCCTCATGACTGTCATGAGTCATGCTGCTCGCACTTTCAGCTGCCAGCGTTTTACAATAGCTCGCCGTACGGCGGTCTTGCCAAATAATGGCAGGGGCTAACGGTTTTCCCGTTTGCTTGTCCCACATGACAATAGATTCGCGCTGATTGGTAATCGCAATACTGGAGACATCGGTAGCTAGTAGACCTGCCCGATTGATCACATCATGTGCACAGCTGATTTGTGTCTGCCAAATTTGCTGCGCATCTTGCTCAACAAACCCCGCTCTTGGCGTTTGTAAAGTTGTCGGCTGTTGTACCATTTTAATAGGACGCGCGTGATCATCGTACAATATTGCTCGACTCGACGTTGTCCCTTGGTCCAAAGCCAAAATATATCCTGCCATTACCCATACCCTCTGCTGATATTGTTTATTCTATCCAATAACAATCTAAATGATGACGCGACCTAGCGACTCTTTATTAATTGCTGTTTATTTTATTAACTTCTGTCATAAGCTTAAAAATTATTTACATATCAATCGCCGAATTATAAAATATCCTATGCGCTATGTTATTACTTATAAAGGGATATTTGATAATTAAATTAAAGCTCTACCATACTGCGACTGGCCACACAATAGAAAACCGAAACATACTGAGCATTGACCCGTCATCATTGTGGCTCTACAGTGTACGCCTTATTACGAATAACCATTTTTTAGCACTTCTATAGCTAGAAGTGCTTTTATGTTTAGGGTCTGTTGAGCATTCAAATGTGGTGCTGGCAGTCACTATTTTTTAGACAATATGCCGTGAAATTTTTGATGCCTAGTCATTCTAGGGCGTGTCCTCATTTTAGAAATGGTGATAAAAATGAGATAAATTGCAGTCAAACAAGGAAAATAGCGCAGATAATATCGAGATATTAGTCAGCTAGTTAACGCCGTTTGGCAAGATTTAGCCATTTTTAACCCATTTAGATGACTATCGATTGAATTGAGGACACGCCCTAGGGTAAACAATGTCGCCATAGTTTGGCAAAAAGTAGTACTGTCTTCCACTCGAGCACAGCTCTTGCCTTGCGAACGGGCAAAGCAGTGCTTTGCTCGATCCGTTCTCAAGGCTGATGCTAAAATCACCCCAAACGTTGTTGCAAACCTACATTATCGTCGGTTTGCGCCTAATTTGGTGCAATTTTAGCAATCAGCAGCCCTAATATTTGAATGTTCAACAGACCCTATATACAAATGATTTATTTAAGCATCATTTTTTCACTTGCTAGCAAATAGTCTATAATAGTCTAGCAACACTATATTCTGATCGATGAAATCGATGGATGCTGTTCGTTATTTTATAATACCTTACATTCTAATTAATGGCTTATGTGACTTATGAAATTCACTTTATCAGCGCTACCGACTGCTATGCTGACAGTTGCGGCCATGAGCGTTCCTGTCATGACTTACGCTAGCACTGACGCAGATAGCATACAAACCCAAGATGATGTGACCCCTATCACTGTGACACAAATCATGGGCGCTACTAATCAAATCAATCGTAACGAGACAGCAGTAGCACCCAGTCATACGTTAGCAGATACCGATAATGTGGAACAAAGAGCACTCTCAACCCTCATCGACCCTATTACCCATAAAAGTGTCGATAATAGCTATCCGCTAGAGGTTTCAAGCTTTTTAAGCCTAGAGCAAGCGCAAAAGCTTTTGGTGCAAGTATCGCCTAAAATTGCCGCCAATCAAGCAGCGATTGCCGCCAGCGACTACCAAACGGACGCCCTCAAAACCATCGACAACCCGCTAATATTTGCTCGAGTCACTGCCAGTACGTACCGTCTGGACGCTGATGTTGATTTATCATCCCTAAGAAACGGGGTTGTTAATGATGTGAATAGTAGTGTTGATAGCATTGATCCACCCATACCCGATTTACCAGACTTTGGAAAATTGGTCGGCGAACGTATCCCAGACTCTTACGAATTAAAACGTTCAGGCTCGACGACGGGCGCAGGTCTTGGCGTGGTCTGGCCGATTTATACTGCTGGGCGTACGGAGGCGTTGACTGGTGCCTCAGATGCCCGCACCCAAGAAGCGGTGGCAGATAGCATACTGGATAAAAACGAGCTTTATAATACGTTAATTGAGCGGTACTTTAAGGCACAATTAGCGATTATCGCTGCTTACTTGCGTGATGATGCTTACGACACGTTGCAGCAGACCGACCATATGGCAGAGCGCCTGTTTGAAGAAGGCTTTATCTCGCGAGTCGATAGGCTAGAAGCGCAGTCTGCGCTTGCTGATGCCAAAAGTGAGTCTGTCAATGCCAACAATGACGCTCGCCTCGCCATGATTTCGCTACAACGACTGCTACGTACCGACTATCGTATTAAGCCGACGACGCCTTTGTTCGTCTCTAGTCGCCCCTTGCCAGATGTGAGCTATTTTCAAAATTTGGCACTGAGCAACCACCCAGGATTGCAGAAAGTCGCTGCCAAACGAGCTCAGGCTCAGCAGCTGCACGCTCTGTCAGATACAGGCTACAAGCCAACGGTATTGCTATACGGTTATGGTCAGCTAGAGAAGGATCCAAGCTGGTTCGCTGGTATATCTGCAAGCTGGAAGCTCTGGGGCGGACTAGACAAAACCGCATCGCTGGCATCGAGTAATGCCAAAATACGCCAAGCAGATCTCTCTGAAATTGAAGTCAGTGACAACCTGCTACTGCTGGTAGAGAAAAACTGGCACGATGTCAACAATGCCCAATCGCGCTATCAAGCACTACAAAGCAATGTTGATCTGGCAGCAGAAGTCTTGCGTTTACGCCGATTGGGGCTGCAAGAAGGCGTAAACACCACGGTCGATGTGGTACAAGCACAAACGCAATCGTTAAAAGCACGTACCGAGCAAGCACAAGCGGCCAACAGTTATGTGCAGTCACTGGCGGCACTCATGCAAAGCTGCGGCACGCCACTTGCCTTTAACGCTTATCTCAACGCTGCCGATATTCAATTGCCGACTTTGTATAATGAATAATGACTTGATATAAAAAGTCATAGGTCGTCTTGATAAATGCTTCTTTTGATAAACGTATGGATAGTCAATTCAATTTGAAAGTGTTACAAGGCAGCTGAGCGAAGATAGAACTTCAACACCTCAAGCAAGATTAACGCCGTAATACTTTTATAGCGGACTAACCATACTGGCTATGCTGATTGTCATGAAGCGACCGACCGCCATATTATTAATAACCCTATTGCGAATACCTGTTTTATGAGAAAACCGACTTCTACATTGACAAATAGCTGGCTACAGACGTTACTGGACACCTGGCATATCGCGAACAGCTCTCATGTTTGGGTACATTGCGCGAGCGTGGGATTTTTTGGTTTTCTGTCAATTTTTCCAGTAATGGCGGTGTTTGTACTGCTTTATGGTCTCGCATTTTCACCCGCTGAGATGCAAGAGCAGATTGCGCTTTTACAGCCATTTATACCTGACACAGTATATGAAATCCTAAATTCACGTCTGAGCGACTTGGTTTCTAGTACCACCTCCACACTAACGCTCAGCCTTGTTTTATCGAGCTTACTCGCCCTTTATGCTGGCTCTAAAGGTATCAAATTTTTAATTATTCTGATCAACCTTGCCTTTCATATCACCCAAGAGCGCGGCTTTATACAAGGCACCATCAGAGCCATTGGTTTGACCCTTGCAGCAGTAGTGGTCTTGATTATAGCTGTCTCGTCTATTGCTATTATACCTTTGGGGGCAGCCTATTTCCCTTTCCCTCAAATAGCTAAGACGATTGCACTTTGGAGCAGATGGCCGATATTGGCAGGTATCATATTTTTAAGCTTTTTAGGCCTGTATCGCCTAGCCCCCAACCGTGATGCGGTAGCGCTAAAGAAACTGATGCCCGGAGCAGCATTGGCAACCGTTCTTTGGATTGTGTTGTCTGTTATATTTTCAATTTATGTACAGAACTTTAATAACTATAGCGCTGAGTTTGGCGCACTTTCAGCGGCTGTGGTCATTATGTTGTGGCTTTATTATTCAGCATTTATCGTGGCCTTTGGTGCGATTTTTAATTCTGAAGCCATAGAAAGTGCCAAACCTTATGCCACTCGTGTTTACTAGGGCGTGTCCTCATTTTAAAAATGGTGATAAAAATGAGATAAATTGCAGTCAAACAAGGAAAATAGCGCAGATAATATCGAGATATTAGTCAGCTATTTGACGCCGTTTGGCAAGATTTAGCCATTTTTAACCCATTTAGATAACTATCGATTGAATTGAGGACACGCCCTAGGGTGTGTCCTCAATGAGATTGTGAGGCTTAAAATGAGCAAAATTGTAGATAAACAAGGAAGGAATTGCCGTTAATATGAATATGTTGACAAAATTACTGACGATGTTTAGCAAAATTTAGCCATTTTAAGGCCACTAAATGTATTTATGTGATAATTGATGACACGCCCTAATTATCCCCCTTTTATTTTCAACTTTGCTGCTTTAGGAATCTCACCGTCATGACTGAATTACCACACGAATCAGACGACTCTATCAAATCAACTGATTCAACCGAGTCAGTGACCTCTCAAGATGCAAAATCCTCAGTCGATCCCGTAGAGGGCGCGCCTGACACAGAAGCAGAGCCATCTACGTCCACTTATAATCGCAGCAACCCTAGCGCTGATAAATCTGCCCGTATAAAAAAGGCAGTGCTTGCCTTATTTATTCTGACTGTATTAGGCATGATTGCATACGGTTTGTATAAAAGTAATCAGCACAGCGAGCCTGAAGTCATTACTTTACAAGGGCAAATGCAGATGCAGCAAACGTCCATCGCTGCAAAAGTACCAGGTCGTATTGCGAAAATTTTGGTCACTGAAGGTGATACTGTCACCGCAGGTCAACAGCTGATTGAAATGGACTCACCTGAGATTAATGCCAAAATTAATCAAGCACGTGCTGGTAAACAAATGGCACAGAGCCAATTAGATAAAGCGGAGAATGGCGCACGCCCACAAGAAATCGCTCAAGCAAAAGCGGCATGGCAAGCCAATAAAGCGGCATCAGACTTGGCAGAAAACACCTATCAACGTGTCAATCGTCTGTATGAAGAAGGACTAATGGCACGACAAAAACGCGATGAAGCCTATGCTCAATATTTGGCCACCCAAGACCAAACGGAAGCAGCACGTTTGCAATATGACTTGGCGAGAGAAGGCGCACGTAGTGAAGATAAGTCAGCTGCCACCGCACAAGTGGCACAAGTCGATGCAAAACTCGATGAGGCACTCGTCGCAAAAGAAGAAGCCAATTTACGAAGCCCAATAGCAGGTGTCGTAGACAATGTTATTGTCAATGCAGGTGAAGTCATCGGTCAAGGCGTGCCATTGCTCACGTTGGTCGATACCAATGACCAATGGGTGGTGCTCAACGTCACTGAGACGTACTTGAACCAGTTGGCAATTGGTCAGCAGTTTACGGGTACGATTCCAGCACTATCTTCAGCGAATAAACCTTACACGAAACAGTTTACGGTCTACGCCACTTCAACGTTGTCTGACTTTGCTACTTGGCGTCCGACCAATAATGATGATGGCTTTGATGTACGTACTTTTGAGGTAAAAGCACGCCCAACGACGCCTGATGCACGAATTCGCTCAGGCATGAGTGTCATTGTGCGCATCAATCCCACTTCTACCAATAAAAGCCCAGAGTAGCCCATGCGCCTGACCAAGCTAAGTGGAGCTTTTTTACGTAGTGCTGCCTATGAGCGACGGTTTTTAGCCAAAAACCCGTGGGACTTTGCCATGGTAGTTTGGATACCATTAGCAACGGTGCTGCTGATTTGGTGGATATTTTCACAAACTCAGATCACAGATTTGCCCATTGGAGTCATCGACCGAGACAACAGCCCTGTTGCCAATACGGCTGTACGCTACTTAGAAGCCAGCCCGACGCTGATGGTAAAACAGCTTTATGCCTCAGAATCTGATGCAGAGGCCGCTATCTTGCAACGCGATATCTATGCAGTGGTCATTATTCCTGAAGATTTCTCTCGTCATATTTTATCTAGCGAGCCAGCCCCGTTGGTGTTGCAAGTAAACGCGCAGTACGGTACGCATTCGGGCATTATTCAAACCAGCGTGCAAACGGTGGCTAGCACATTGTCAGCAGGCGTCGAGATACAGCGTTTGGTCAAGCAAGGTATGGCACCCTCACAAGCGGCAATTGCCTACTCGCCGATTAGCATACAGCGTATCAGCCTGTTCAATGCCGCGACCAACTATCAACAGTTTTTGGCCTCAACCGTCATTCCTGCCCTGCTGCATATCTTGGCAATGGTGATTGGTGCAACAACGATAGGCCGTGAGCTACGTGATAAGAAAATCGGTCACTGGTACGATGTTATTACTAATAGCAAGGTTGTTGAAAATCAGTATGACATTACTAATGAAAAAATAGGCTTTTCTGAGAATGGCACTCAGTCCAGACAAGTGAGTATTTCAATATTATTATTCGGCTTATTAGGTAAGTATTTTTGGCCATTATTGGCTTATAGCATCTGGTCGATGTTGGCACTTTGGTTTGCCGCACCACAAGCGTCCGTTGCCATTAGCTCGATTATTGCTACTTATATTGGTCTCTTACTATTGATGATGCTCTCGTTCTTTTTGGGTGCTATCTTAACGTTAAATTCGTTTTCACTGCGCATGGGCTTGTCTTCTACTGGTTTCATCTCAGCCCCTTCTTATGCATTTGCGGGTGTGACTTTTCCGTATATCGCCATCAGTGACAATGCTCAGCATTGGTCAGATGTGCTCCCGCTTACCCATTACTTAAAATTGCATATTGCACAGTTGCAGATGCATGCGCCTGCTGCGGTGTCATTGCCGATTGTCTATGGCCTTACTCTGGCCACGACGATTGCGCTGCTCCTGACCACATTATTGACCAAACGTGCGTTGGCACATCCTGAACGCTGGGGAGCTCGCTAATGTCAGTTTCACCGAAAGAGAATGCATCTACGACTGATGCAAAATCACACGCACAGACGCAGAATTTTCTTGGTGGGTTTTTGCAAACCCTAAAAGACATCTTTACGGATAAAGGCGTTCTTTTACTGTTGATGATTGCTCCTATTATTTACGGTTTCTTTTATCCTTGGCCGTACTCAACCGAAGTCATCAATCATGTGCCCGTTGGCATTATTGATTATGACAATAGCAATCTGTCACAGACTATCGTTCGTTATGCGAGCGCTAGCCCGCAATTAGATACAGAGCGTTTTCTAAATGAGCAAGATGCGCAACAAGCCATATGGTCAGATGAAATCGCTGGATATATGGTCATTCCAAGCGGACTTGAGCAACAAGTCATGTCTGGCAAAAAGGCCAGCGTCAGTGTATTGGGCAATGGTGGTTATTTTTTATTAAATAAAAATGTCCAGATGGGATTTTTGAAAGCCATTGGTACGGTGTCAGCAGGTATCGAGGTTAAGAAAAGCGTGGCTCAAGGCATTTATCCAACGACCGCGACGGCTAATACCCAAGCGGTACCATTGCAAATTATACCTTTATACAACCAAACTGAAGGATATGGTGCATACGTCGTGCCAGCCGTGTCTATTCTGATTTTGCAACAAACGCTTTTGATGTCAACGACGATGTTGATTGGCACATGGTATGAGAAACGTCGTCATAGGACTACTATCCGTGGATGGCTGGGTCGTATTGCAGCGCTTAGTATGTGCAGTTTTATCATCGGCTGCTTTTATTATGGCTGGGCATTTGAGCTGCATCACTATCCGCGCGGACAGAACATGCTCGGCAGCTTATTGTTTCTACTGTTGTTTTGTCCAACCGTGGCAACTCTCGGCTGTGTATTGGGGTTATGGTTTCGCCAACGTGAACGTGGTATGCAAATCCTCATCTTTAGCTCTCTACCCATGTTTTTTATCAGTGGCTATCCGTGGCCCGCTGACCAATTGCCCGCGTTTTTGCAAGTCATACGCTGGTTGATACCCACGACACCTGGCGTCAACACATCGGTACAGCTTAACCAAATGGGCGCAAGCGTCTCGCAAGTCGCTATTGGGTTTTATGCACTTGCCGCTCTATGGCTATTTTACTTTATGCTGCTTATGCTTATTCGTTGGTATCACGCTGACAAGCAAAGTCACACAGTCGCGTAAAACATAGCGCGATTAAAAGTTCTGCATATATGCTTGGATTACAAACTCTGAGCTATGCTTAGATTAATAAATAAGCCAAAAAAAAGCGCCTGCACTATTAATAATATAGTGGCAGGCGCTTTCTTATTGATATGACCTTATTTGAATCAGCTTGTTTTAAAAGACTCGATTCAAACCATTCAATGCCGCAACACGATAGGCTTCTGCCATCGTTGGATAGTTGAAGGTCGTATTCACAAAGTACTCAAGCGTGTTATTGCTCTTACACTTCATGACGGCTTGGCCAATATGAATAATCTCTGACGCGTGGTTACCATAACAATGGATACCCAAGATTTCTAGCGTATCACGATGGAACAAAATCTTTAGGACGCCCGAACGTTCACCGATGATTTGTGCACGTGCCAGATGTTTAAAGAATGCCTGACCCACTTCATAAGGGACTTTTTCGTCCGTCAGTTCTTGCTCTGTTTTACCAATACAAGAGATTTCTGGAATCGTATAAATACCAGTCGGTACGCTAGATACTGGCTCAGCATCATCGTCGCCTACCATAAAGGCAGCGGCACAGCGCCCTTGGTCATAGGCAGCAGAGGCCAAAGAAGGCCAACCGATCACATCACCAGCGGCATAGATATTTTCGATACCAGTGCAATAAGTATCATCGACTTTTAGCTGACCACGGCTATTAGCTTTTAGACCAATGGCTTCTAAGTTTAAGCCTTCTGTATTACCTGAGCGACCATTTGACCAAAGAATAGCGTCTGATTTGATGCGCTTGCCACTCTTTAAGTGCAAGACCACATAATCATCATGAGTTTCAAGGTGATCAATCTCCTCGTTACTACGAATGAGTACACCAAACTGTCTAAAGTCATGCGCGATGGCATCACTAATTTCGCTGTCTAAGTAATTCAGCAGTTGATCTTGGTTGTTGATTAAATCAACTTTATAGCCAAGACCAGTAAAGATAGAGGCATACTCACAACCGATCACGCCTGCACCATAGATGATGATTTTTTTAACGACATAATCCATTTGTAATATTTTATCAGAATCAAAAACGCGTGGATGATCAAAGTCTAAAATATCAGGACGATAAGGACGGCTACCCACGGTGATAATGGCTTTATTGAAAGTAATGGTTTCATAAACATTGTCATCGACTTCAATACGCAACGTGTGTTTATCGACGAAACTTGCCCACCCTTGGATGACTTCGATACGGTTGCGCTCATAAAAACGTGTATGCGTGCTCACTTGACGACGTATCACTTGACGCGCCTTGGCCAGCACTTCATTTAGTGGTACTTGCTTATATTCCATTGCTTTGGTAAACATCGGATCGCGGCGAAAGTTGATCAAGTTAAATACAGATTGGCGCAGTGCTTTACTTGGAATGGTACCCACATGCGTAGAGTTGCCCCCTACTTGGTCACGCGGATCAACGACCACAACTCTTTTGCCAGATTTCGTCAATTTCATGGCAGCAGCTTCACCAGCAGGACCTGCCCCTAAAATAACCACATCATATTCATATTCATGATCATCGCTTTTTAAGCGACGAGAGTCTTTGGTAAACCCAGATTTGATATCGATTCGTGTATCATCGAGCGGATTAACAAGATCAGGGTGATGCATGACATCATCAGTGACTTGCTCATGGGTTTGTTCAATCTTTTGTTGTTTATCTTTACCTTGAGTATGCTCAGGGCTGGGCGTATGACCACTCGCTTTGTTCGATACTTCGGTGTGAATGTCTTCACCGATATCATTGGTCGCGTCGCTTGGTTTTTTACTTCCCATCGTGTCCTCTTTATTTATTGACTCTATTAATGTGTTTGTGTACGAGTTGATGTTTTTAAATTTAAATAAGGCATGAATGTCATTTGTATAATATTGGCGACGAGTAACCATTCAAAAATCTCTCTAATCAACCAATACGGCGCTTGAGACCGGTCATCTGTAAGATACGCGTGGCAATCTCTTCAACAGACATCTCAGACACATCCAAGCTTGGAATACCGTGTGTGATATAGATTCCTTGAATCGCACGCTGCTCTTGCTGACACTGCTGATAGCTTGAATAACGGCTTCCCGCGCGACGTTCTTGGCGGATTTTTACCAAACGATCGGTATCGATGAGCAAGCCAAACAATTTGTCTTTGTGCTCACGTAATGCTTTTGGTAATTGGTTGTCGTACAAATCATCTTCGGTCAAAGGATAGTTAGCCGCTCGAATACCAAACTGTAATGCTAAGTACAAAGAAGTCGGCGTCTTACCAGAGCGCGACACGCCCACCAAAATAATATCTGCGGCATTATAATGGCGAGTACGTGCCCCATCGTCGTTGTCCAAGGCAAAATGTACCGCATCGATACGCTCTTTATAAGTCTCAGAGTCGACATCATCATGTGCATGACCTGAATGACCGTCTGGCTCTACGCCTGTCTCTTCTGCAACACGACCAATCAAACCTTCATACATATCTAAATTACAGCTGTGTGCCGCGTTGATCTTTTCGCGTATTTCAGGATTGACGATCGTATCAAACACCAATGGCAGCGAGCCATCTCGTTGATAGGCCATATTGATTTGCTCAACGGCATCGTCAGCACGCTCTAAGCTATCGACATACGGTAATACTCTCGTCTCAAAAGGCACCGAGGCAAACTGACTCAAAATAGCGCGTCCAAGCGTTTCAGCCGTAATCGCTGTGCCATCTGAGATAAAAAATGCCGTTCTAATCGCTTGCGAGCTGTCCAAATTTAGCGCGTGGCGATTTTGGATAGTGGACTTAACTTGTTCAGATGGATTGCTTGAGTACATATCGTTGACACCTCGGTTGAAAACTCAATAGTGACCTTCATTTAGTTTTTGGTATAGCTCTGAGTAGTAATTCAAACTTAATAAACGTTTATCAGTTATTGACTATTAATAGCGTGACTTTTACTTGGCTTTTTATAGGTGCCTTTATAACTGGATTTTATAACGGCCTTCTTCAAAAGAGCCTTTTTCAATACCTATATCGCACATTTATTATGCAATGTGCATCAACTATCTATGCGCTACATTATACGCATATTAGCGCCCTAATAGAAATCAATGTCACAAGCGTACACTTAGAACCAACATTGTTTTTCATCTTATCACCACAGTTAATGACCTCTCATTAAGGAGCTTTTTTATCGCACCTTCTATATAGCAACATGAGTGATGGAAATACTCTAAATGTGACTTATTTGAATGCATCTATTTTATGCAGTAATTGGCTTTTGAAAACGTATATCATTGTCACTAACAATGATGTTTTTCACATGAGTAAACACGAAACATTGAGGTGCTGACCATAATTTGTGTGGCAATTCCTGCAATTTGTGTATTTTTAACAAGTTTTTTGGTCAAACCCCTCGAAATTGTCCTAATATGGCGGTATAATTCACCGTTATAATCTTTACTAAATAACCTTATTTTCTGGAGTTATCATGGCAGCGCAATCTACAGCACTTGTAATCAATCTTGATCAGCTAGGAAAAGACGACATTGACATGGTCGGCGGTAAGAACGCCTCATTAGGTGAAATGATCAGCCATTTGTCTGATTTGGGTGTTAGTGTACCAGGCGGATTTGCCACCACTTCAAATGCGTTTAACCGCTTTTTGAATGAAACTGGCCTGCTTGACAAAATCAACAGTGAGCTAAAAACACTAGATGTTGATGATGTAAAAAAACTTGCAGAAACTGGTAAAAAGATTCGTACTTGGATTATCGAACAAGAATTGCCAAAAGATCTTGAGCAAGAAGTGCGTCAGTCATTTGAGACCATGAGTGGCGGCGAAGACATCGCTGTTGCTGTACGTTCTTCTGCGACTGCTGAAGATTTGCCAGACGCTTCATTTGCTGGCCAGCAAGAGACATTCCTAAACATTCGCGGTATTGATAACGTTCTAATCGCTATTAAAGAAGTATTTGCTTCTTTATACAATGACCGTGCTATCTCTTATCGTGTACACAAAGGTTTTGAGCACGAAGGTGTTGCGCTATCTGCTGCCGTACAACGTATGGTTCGCTCAGAGACTGGTGCTGCTGGTGTGATGTTTACGCTAGATACCGAAAGTGGCTTTGATCAAGTGGTATTCATTACCTCAAGCTATGGCCTAGGTGAAATGGTTGTACAGGGTGCTGTCAACCCAGATGAATTCTATATCTCAAAGAAACTGCTAGCCAATGGTAAACCGTCGGTTATTCGCCGTAACCTAGGCAGCAAGCATAAGAAAATGATTTATGGCGATGAAGGCAGCACAGCAAAATCTGTTAAAACAGTCGATGTTGAAAAACAAGATCGCATGCAGTTCTCATTGTCTACTGAAGAGCTAACCTCTCTTGCCAAACAAGCCGTAACAATCGAACAGCATTATGGCCAAGCGATGGATATCGAATGGGCAAAAGATGGCGACACTAACGAGATCTTTATCGTTCAGGCACGTCCAGAGACCGTTAAGAGCCGTCAAGATAGCAACGTGATGGAACGTTATGTCATCGACACGACTGGCGCAAAAGTATTGTGTGAAGGCCGCTCAATCGGTCAACGTATCGGTTCAGGTAAAGTCCGTATCGTTAGCAACCTAAACGAGATGGACAAAGTACAAGAAGGTGACGTACTTGTATCAGACATGACTGATCCGGATTGGGAACCAGTCATGAAGCGCGCTTCTGCCATCATCACAAACCGTGGTGGTCGTACGTGTCATGCTGCTATTATCGCGCGTGAGCTAGGTGTGCCAGCCATCGTTGGTTGTGGTAATGCCACTGAACTATTGGTTGACGGTCAAGAAGTGACTGCGTCTTGTGCTGAAGGTGATACTGGTTTCATTTATGAAAGCCAAATTGACTTTGAAGTACAGACCAACTCT
Source organism: Psychrobacter sp. 5A.1 (assembly GCF_030407455.1). GTDB lineage: Bacteria > Pseudomonadota > Gammaproteobacteria > Pseudomonadales > Moraxellaceae > Psychrobacter. The sequence goes on along the minus strand of NZ_JASDDJ010000067.1, from coordinate 2,150 downwards.
GTTGAGTCTATGCCAGAGCTTGCATTCAAAGTCATGATGAACGTTGGTAACCCTGATCGCGCCTTCTCATTCACGCAAATGCCAAACGAAGGTATTGGCCTTGCGCGTCTAGAATTCATCATCAACCGTATGATTGGTGTGCATCCAAAAGCACTGCTAAACATGAACAGCTTGCCACGTGAAATTGCACAAGCTATCCAAGAGCGTATCGCTGGTTATGCCTCACCTGTTGATTTCTATGTTGACAAATTGGTTGAAGGTATTTCAACGCTCGCTGTCGCCTTTATGGATCAGCCAGTGATCGTTCGTATGTCAGATTTCAAGTCAAACGAATACGCTAACTTGCTTGGTGGTAAGTTATACGAGCCATCAGAAGAAAACCCAATGCTTGGTTTCCGCGGTGCCAGTCGTTATGTGTCTGACAACTTCCGTGACTGCTTCGAGCTTGAGTGTAAAGCACTGAAACGTGTACGTGACGAGATGGGCTTGACCAACGTCGAGATTATGATTCCATTTGTACGTACCGTTGGCGAAGCAAAACAAGTCATCGAGTTACTTGAGAAAAATGGTCTAAAACGTGGTGAAAATGGTCTACGCGTCATCATGATGTGTGAGCTACCAACCAACGCCCTATTGGCAGAAGAGTTCCTAGAGCACTTCGATGGTTTCTCAATCGGCTCTAACGATTTGACTCAGCTAACCCTTGGTCTTGACCGTGACTCAGGCATCGTCTCACATCTATTTGATGAGCGTGATCCTGCGGTTAAGAAACTGCTGACTATGGCTATCGATGCTTGCCGTAAGCAAAACAAATATGTCGGTATCTGTGGTCAAGGTCCATCAGATCATCCAGATCTTGCTTACTGGTTAATGGAGCAAGGTATCAGCTCAGTGTCATTGAACCCTGACTCAGTATTAGATACTTGGTTATTCTTGGCTGGTGAAGACTCAAAGTAAGCCATTACGTTCATTCGTAGCGGTCATTTACACAGTCACTAAGAGTACCACCATTAGGGTCTATTTGATTTTTTCAAATAGACCCTAATATAATGTACGAAGACATGACTAACTATGCAGGCAATTATGCAGATTTTCCTTGCTCGAAATAACGTACAAGCTGGGCCATATAGTTTGGATCAGCTCAATATCATGCTAACCTCTGGTGAAGTATTGCTGGACGATTTGATATGGCATGATGGCTTAGACCAATGGCAGCGCGTCGGTAACTTGACCAATAACCAGACGGTTTATCGACCGACCAACGTTAATAGCCCTCAGGCCAATGACTCTATTATCAATAACGTTACTGTTTTTCCTGAAGATAATGTCAATAATGCACAAGATGGCAAGTCAGTATCGTTAGATAGATTATATGGTAAGCCTGAACGTCCAAAAGACACCAGTAAAGATGCAAAAGCAGACATGACAACCAATCGTCATCATACGCCGCATCACAATGTGTCATTGAATAAATCTACTAACAGTAAAGCTACCTCGAGCAAAGACAAAGTTGTTGGTAATGTTGTCCTTGCCCCCATCATGTCACGAGTCTTGGCAACTGCGCTAAATGGCTTGTTATACATACTGGCTATTTTTCCGCTAGTCATGGCATTGACCAAAATGGATGTGGATTACACTAAATTCCAAAACATCCAAGATATGGACGCAGCTTATCAATACTCAATGACACTGATGGAGAGCCTTCCTAGCAGCACATTGATGATGTCGCAAGTCATGGTTTTTGGCTTGTTTGCGTTACAGTTAGTATTCATCACTATGCGTGGTCAATCACTGGGCAAGCTGATTACAGGTATTCGTGTCGTGGATCAAACCACGCATCGTCTGCCTTCTTTTATCAAGCTCATCGGCATGCGTACATTGCTGCTATTTATTATCTATAATTTGCTATTCTCATTCACGAGCTTTTTAGGTTTTGTGATTATTGCCATTCACTATTACATGGCATCGAAAAGCCCTGAAAATATTGGTTGGCATGACAAACTTGCTAAAACCTTAGTCGTAAAAGCAGATAGTAGTCAGATAGTGAAAGAGCCAAAAATAAAATAACCGTCTTGTTAGGGCGTGTCCTCATTTTAAAAATGGTGATAAAAATGAGATAAATTGCCGTCAAACGAGGAAAATAGTGCAGA
>NZ_JASDDJ010000066.1 GCF_030407455.1 Psychrobacter sp. 5A.1 | reverse complement strand
GTAAGTCATGGTCTTTATAATAATAATTAAGTTTGATAATTAGTTTATAACACTTTTAAGTAGGCTTGACTATATTCACTCAAAAGTTATCTCTTTTGCAAACATGCCTTCTTTGGCTTGAAAAGCAATTCTACTGAGCTCTCGTTTTAATTTGGCCAGACCTTTCTTTTTTTCTGCTTTCATTCTTTGTTTACGTTCTTTTTCTAAGGAGCTAGGAAAAATTAAACTCTGTTTGTGCTCCTTCAATATCATTTCTTGAGCACAAATTGCTGGAGTTAGTTGGTATACAGGCTCTACATTATTTTCGATAAAAATATCGAAAATTATCTCATCAATGGGCTGTAAATGGCTATTACTTAGAAAGTCAAAGTAAAGCTTTGCTCCTTTTGTCGATAATATATAGCCTGCTGCTCCTAGGTTTTTGCCCATGAGTTGTCTAACTTGGCGTTTACCAGATAAAATTAGATTCCTTTTATTTGATAACAAGGCTTTTTTTGCAAAAGCTTCAATTTTAATGATATGCCAATTAGATTTAATCCAGTAAGTAGTGTTGAGTAGCGCTTCAGCATCTTCGCCTAAGTAAACATCATCTTCAAATACGGTTATGTAAGGAATACTCTCATCAATAGATTTTTTCCATATTGCTACGTGACTCATCATACAAGCTAGCTCTCCTGATGTCAGACTAGCATCATCTAAATTTAGTCCTAAAGATTGAGCATAGCTTTTAGCAGTATCTGGTGTTAAAGCATCAAAAAACTCGAAATTAATATTATGTTTCCCAAATTCGTTATTAATATGTTTTCTACGTTCTGTAGCTGATTTAAGGCTGATGACAAAGTTCTTCATAATTTGGATAACTCAGATCTATTTAGTAATAAGTAAGTTTTTAACGGCAGACACTTTGTCTTTTAGCATTCTTTTTTGTTTTTTTAAATTATAAGATGAGTCTCTACCTTCTTTCTCTTTACGTTGTATATTCTGCGTTGCTTGCGTGCCTAAGATGTCACTATCTAACCCCATCGGACTAATCACTGCGGGCCACACGCCTAGGCCTTTGCCGTTTTGACTTAGCCATCTTTGAAAGAATATATCAACAGGCATAGTAATGGGCTTGCCGTGTTTGACGAATTCTTCTGCCCCTTTGCGTGACCAAATAAGTCCCAAACCGCGAATAGGGAAGTAATAGGCATGCCACAAGGTATGTGCATCAAGGGCAGTAATGTCTTTGGCAAGCTTTTTCTTTTTGGCGGCGATATTGACGAGATACCAATCCAGATCTGGATTGGCATGTAAATATGCCAACGTTTGATCAATGATAGGCTTAAAACTCTCAGCCATTTTCATGTCGTCTTCTAAAACCACTAGCATATCAGCATCGGTGTCTAAAAACTTTTGCGCACACTGATAATGGCTAAGATAACAGCCGATTTCTGCATTTAAAAGACTGCGGCCTAAATTTTTACGAGCTTGTTGGTCATCGTAATCTTTAAATTCAGATAAGGTTTTGCCACGGCCATCATAGGCAGAGACTCGCTCAAACGACCAATCGATATGATTAAGCTGTTGTGTGGATCTCTCTAGGCGTTTATCGCTACCGTCTAGATTGATTAGGTAGGTTAATGTTTTCATGGCTTGACTCTTCTTTACAATATCTACTCTAGGATTTATCAGATTTCATGTCTCATTTGAGACTATTTGTCATCCTGATAATACGCTCTATACCAATTTACAAACTTTGAAATACCATCTTCAATACTGGTTTCAGGTCTAAAATCAATATCGGTTGTGAGCTCATCTATGTCTGCATAAGTGATCGGCACATCACCTGCTTGCATCGGTAGCAAATTTTCTTTTGCATTTTTACCGCAAGCACGCTCAATGGCAGTAATGAAACGGCGCAGCGTCACCGGTTGATTGTTCCCGATATTGTAGATTTGGTAAGGAGCTATCGCGGTGGTAGCAGTGGTGTTTTGGGGTAAGGGGACTTTATCGATGATACGTGTGATGCCTTCGATAATATCATCAATATAGGTGAAGTCGCGCTGCATCTCACCATTGTTATATACGTCAATGGTCTCACCTGCTAGGATTTTTTTCGTGAAAGAAAAATAAGCCATATCAGGTCGACCATAAGGGCCATAAACCGTAAAAAAGCGCAGACCTGTCGTAGGAATGTTATATAAATGACTATAAGTATGCGCCATTAACTCATTAGATTTTTTGGTGGCTGCATATAGACTAATAGGATAATCCACACGATCACCAGTACTAAATGGCTGTTTGACATTCATACCGTAGACAGAGCTAGAGCTAGCATAAAGTAAATGCTTCACCTTAGTATGTCGACAGCCTTCAAGCACATTCAAAAACCCTACCATGTTTGAATCCATATAGGCATGTGGATTTTCAATAGAATAGCGCACGCCTGCTTGTGCACCAAGGTTGATGACGATATCAAAGCCATATTTAGCAAACAGACTTGCCATTGCATCACGATCCGCCAAATCCAACTCGATAAATCTAAAGTCATCTTCAGTTGAGTTTTCATCAAGAATTTTTAGGCGACCTTCTTTTAGCTGTACATCATAGTAATTGTTGAGATTATCAATACCAACAATAAAGCATTCTTTATTTAGTAAGGCTTTAATTAGATGGAAGCCTATAAAACCTGCCGCACCAGTGACTAAAACTTTCATTAATCGCTCCCAAATAAGTCACGCGTAAATACTTTATGAGACACATCCTGTATCTCTGCAGATAAGCGATTGGCAACAATGATATCACTCATTGCTTTAAATGTTGATAAGTCTGTAATTACTTTTGAATTAAAAAACTCATCTTCTTCCAATACAGGCTCATATACGACCACTTCGATACCTTTTGCCTTAATACGTTTCATAATCCCCTGAATTGCAGAGGCTCTAAAATTGTCTGAGCCACTTTTCATGACCAGTCGATGGATGCCTACTATTTTAGGGTTTTTTTCGATAATTTTATCGGCTATGAAGTCTTTACGGGTACTATTGGAATCAACGATGGCTCTAATTAGATTACTTGGTACTTCATCGTAATTAGCTAAGAGCTGCTTGGTATCTTTAGGCAAACAGTAGCCACCATAGCCAAATGATGGATTGTTGTAGTGATCGCCAATACGCGGGTCTAGGCTCACGCCTTCTATTATTTGTTTGGTATCAAGGCCAAATGTTTGGGCGTAAGTGTCAAGCTCATTAAAATAGGCCACGCGCATGGCTAAATAAGTATTAGAAAACAACTTAATCGCCTCAGCTTCAGTTGGCTTTACAAATAGTAGCGGCACGTCTTTTTTGATTGCACCTTCAAGTAATAAGTTAGCAAATAACTGAGCGCGTTCTGACTGTTCACCTACAATAATTCTAGAAGGGTAAAGGTTGTCGTGCAGCGCTTTACCCTCTCGTAAAAACTCAGGTGAAAAGACGATATTATCTGTTGAAAAACGTTCTTTAACTTCGTTGGTGTATCCAACAGGGACAGTGGATTTTATGATGATTAACGCAGTTTTATTGACACTGAGCACTTCCTTAATGACATTCTCTACACTTTTGGTATTAAAGTAATTGGTTTTTGAGTCGTAATCAGTAGGAGTGGCAACGATAATGAAATCAGCATCTTTATAAGCAGATTTAGCATCTAACGTAGCGGTAAAGTTAATATTTTTATTCAGTAAAAAATCTTCAATCTCTATGTCTTCAATAGGCGATTGCTTTGCATTAAGCAGCTCGACTCTTTCAGCGATGATATCAACAGCTACAACGTCATTGTGCTGAGCAAGCAACATAGCATTAGATAAACCGACATAGCCTGTACCTACCACTGTTATTTTCATAAAAATCCCAATATTATATTTTGTTTATTATTTTATCGACTGTTATCTAGGGCGTGTCATCAATTAGCACATTAATACATTTAGTGGCCTTAAAATGGCTAAATTTTGCTAAACATCGTCAGTAATTTTGTCAATATGTTCATATTAACGGCAATTTCTTCCTCGTTTATCTACAATTTTTCTCATTTTAAGCCTCACAATCTAATTGATGACACGCCCTAGCATTTATTAGTTAATAGCTTGTAATAGTGATGGCGGCAGATACGCTGAAAATTTATGAATCATAGCATTGCTAATTTTTTTGCATGAGTCTGAATCGAGCAAGTCTAAGCTTTGTATACAGCCATATTTGATCGACTCTTTGTGCAAATCAGCTAGAAAACCTTCAACACTACTTTCATTTTTGAGGTAGTTAACGGATATCGGTGGTTTAAGAATGGTTTCGTTCTTCTGAATTTTTAAATGATTCATTAGTGTAATAGGATTTATTTGAGCCACATCTCTAAATTTGTATTTGATCTGTTCTGTCAATAATTGAAGATGGATTAACAAATGATCTTTTAATATGTTTTTATCGACAATATGAGGGTAGTGATGAATTTCAAAAAACTGATTCATCCCAAGCGCTTTAGCACTTAACATCTGAGCAACGGTATGTTTGGGTTGAACGGCTTTACCCGATAGTCTTTGTAGAGATTTCCGATAATTTAGCTTGGCTTGTAAAAGAGTGCTTTTTCTCCAATGTCCATGAATAATAAGATTGTCATTGTCTAAAAAGTCTTCCTGAATCGCAGGCTGATTAAAGAAAAAATCATCATTCATGTATATAAAGTAGTCAGATAGACCTGAGATATTCCATAGCATGGTTTCAATAGATCTGGTGTTGAAGGTCGGCAGAAATTGCTCATATCCAGAAAATATTTCTTTATGATCGACAATACGTATTTTATCTTTAGCACAAATACCTTTATTGGCAAATTCAGAGATAAGTGCTGGCTGCTGTTGGTCTGTAACCACATAAATATAGCGACAAAAAGGAACGTATTTTAAGATAGAAGCAATGTTGTAATAGATCTCATCATTACTAGCGAATCGTGTTGAGCTGACGGCGTCAGAGGCAGCGCTCGTTGTTTTTTGATATTGTGCTCTTTTTTGTTTAAGCGCTGGATCATCACCATCTACCCAAGCAATGACGATATCTATTTGTTTTTCATTATCTGACTTCATGGTTTATCCTCTTTTCGAGCCTATCGCCAATAATCTTTTAGCCAAGGGCTTGGCTTCACATGTCGATACCATTTGCCGCCACTGCCAGCGATGGCATCTGGCGGATTAATCTCACCATGAAAAATGACGATTTTTGCATCATCTGGTAGAGCAGGTGTGCGTACAAAGTTAAAAGGAATCGGCGCAATACATTGGTACTTGAAGCTGACACACCAGGTTTTATCCCAGTATTCTAAATGATGATGCTCACGCAAATAGTTAGAGAGATAGGCTTGTTCGTGACGTACTTGGGTGCGAATGGTTTCAAAGTTACGCTCAAAATTGGCCAGCAAATCAGGATAGGTATCCATGCCAATATTAAAGCGATAGACGGAGCTATTACCAATCATACGCCAAGGCTTTTTCCAATCGCGGATAATGACGACGCTGTCTTCATGCTCTGCTTGGTAAGTAAAAAACGCATCAATGTTATCGACAATCACAATATCGATATCTAAAAATAGTGCCACACCTTTTAAATCATACAGCTCAGGTTTAAAGGTTGTGAGCTTTTTCCAGCCACGTTCAGGACCTGCTGGCAAATCCATTTCAGGTATGGGATAGCAAGCAATAGCAGGGTCAATACCTGTACTGTCATCGGTCAAGCAAACCATTTGAAAATCTAAAGTCAAATGACGGCTAACCATATTGTACAAACGGTTGACGTATTCAGGACCATATTTATCGCCCCATTTCATACAAATGATATAACGTTGTTCAGCAACATTTGCGTTGGTTTGCGCTGGGTTTATAGAAGAGGTCTTGGTTACATCAGATGTCATAATGCACTCGTAGTGAGATAATAGTGAGGTAAATGAAGAATTATTAAAAAATAAAAGGATGCTGAATTCAGCCAATACTAGCACAACAGACCCTAATGATATGTCTAAATAGTTGAACGATAAGGCGGTTATTACGTATCATGATCGCGCTTCGCGCTATCATTGACATTGTCATCAGAATCAGAGCGATTAGAACCGATAGAATGGTGAGCGTCAATAAAAGCTTCTAACACCGCTTTATCTGTTCGGTAAGGATTGCCTAAATCTGGTATGTGCTTAAAGCGTCGATAGCCCCACATGTAGTGACTGTATTTTTCTTCAATCATCTGTTGCATGGCTTGGTTAAGAGCCTGAGCTGCTGTTTTGGCATTGCGATCATATAGTGCTGGATCATCGAGTTTGTAGCAATAAATATCAAAACCGCGTCCATCAGTACGGCGAATACAAGACAAGCCGACTAAGGCACATTTGGTTTTGCTCGCCAATTTTGAGGCAAGTGTACTGGTTAATGTTTCTATACCAAAGAACGGAACGACAACGCCGCCTGACGGATCTGGAACGTGGTCTGGCAACACAATACTAAAGCCACCTTGCTTGAGCGTTTTAAATATCGCTTTCACACCGCTACCATCGGTAGGGACTAACGTCGCATTGAGACGCGTACGACCTTGAAGGATAAACTCGTTAGCGAATTTACCATCGACGGGTTTATACATAATGGTTGGCGCGCCAAACTGATTGAGCCAAGCGTTCATCATCTCCCACGTACCGAGATGTGGGACGATTGCCAGCATACCATTTGGACTCGCCAGTCCCTCTAATAAAATGTCTTTATTATGGACGTCACAAATCTGAGCGATACTCCATTCAGGTGGCATCGCCCAGCTTTTTATAGATTCAATACTGGTCAAGCATTGATGATAAATAATGTCTTTCGTCAATGCTTGTTTTTGCGCAGTAGATAACCCAGGGGTAATCAGTGCCATATTAATTTGAATGGTACGCATGATACTTAAGGTGGGTACTTTTATAATCACCCACGCAACAAAACGTGCCAGTATCTGCAAGACAGATAATGGCACGTATTTGAAAATATGGTACGGATTCATGACCACTCACATGGTAATGAATCGCGTAGCCAGTCAGATAAAAAATAACTAAACATTATCTTGACTATACTTATTGTGCAGGTTGATTGGTGTCAGCTTGTGCTTTTTCACGCACACGGATACCAAGTTCACGCAGTTGCTTGCCATCAACGCCAGCAGGTGCTTGAGTTAGTGGGCACTCAGCAGTTTTGGTTTTTGGGAAGGCAATCACGTCACGGATAGAGTCAGCGCCTACCATGAGCATAATCAAACGATCCAAACCAAATGCTAAGCCACCATGCGGCGGTGCACCGAATTTCAATGCATCAAGTAAGAAACCAAACTTGTCTTCAGCTTCTTGCTCACCGATACCTAAAGCTTCTAATACGGCTTGCTGCATATCGTAGGTATTGATACGTAAGCTACCACCACCAACTTCTGTGCCGTTTAATACCATGTCATAAGCGATAGATAGGGCAGATTCTGGGTTGTTTTTCAATTCTTCAACTGAGCCTTTAGGCTTGGTGAACGGATGATGCATTGACGTCCAACGACCATCGTCAGTCTGCTCAAACATTGGGAAATCAGTGACCCAAAGTGGCGCCCACTCACAAGTCGTCATTTCCAGATCGAGACCGATTTTTTGACGTAATGCACCAATCGCATCATTCACGACACTGGCTTTATCGGCACCAAAGAAGATAATATCGCCATCTTCTGCAGCAGTACGCTCGATTAGGCTCACAAGTACATCGTCAGTCATATTTTTGATGATTGGAGACTGTAGGCCAGACTCTTTGTCCACACCGTTGTTGATGCTGCTAGCGTCATTAACTTTGATATAAGCCAAACCGCGTGCGCCATAGATACCAACAAACTTGGTATAAGCATCGATTTGCTTACGGCTTAATGAAGCGCCGCCAGGGATACGTAGGGCAGCCACACGACCTTTAGGATCGTTAGCAGGACCTGCGAACACTTTGAAATCGACATCTTTCATCAAATCTGCAACGTCGACCAGTTTTAGTGGAATACGTAAGTCAGGCTTGTCTGATGCATAATCACGCATTGCTTCTGCATAAGTCATGCGAGGGAACTGTTCAAACTCAACATCCATCATGGTCTTAAACAAATGCTTGATAAGGCCTTCGTTGATGTTCATGATTTCTTCTTCGTTTAAGAAAGAAGTCTCAATATCCACCTGAGTAAATTCAGGCTGACGATCAGCACGTAAATCTTCATCACGGAAGCATTTAGCGATCTGATAATAACGGTCAAAACCTGACACCATCAATAACTGTTTAAATAGCTGTGGTGACTGCGGCAATGCAAAGAAGTTACCTGGGCGAGTACGTGATGGTACTAGATAATCACGCGCACCTTCTGGCGTCGCACGAGTCAGAATAGGTGTCTCAACATCTAAGAAACCATGATCATCTAGATAACGACGAATTGTTGAAGTCGCTTTGGCACGGAACACCATACGCTCTTGCATTTGTGGACGGCGCATATCGAGATAGCGATACTTCAGACGCAAATCTTCTGATACGGTAGTCTTCTCATCATTCAATGGGAATGGCGGTGTTTCAGACTTGGCCAGTACTTCAATCTCTTTGCCCAGTAGCTCAATGTGACCACTGGTCATATTGGCGTTTTCAGTGCCTTCATAACGGCGACGCACACGACCAGTAATTTTTAGCACATATTCAGGACGTACCGCATCAGCAGTAGCAAAAGCTTCTGGGGTATCAGGATCGACGACTACCTGCAAGATACCAGCGCGGTCACGCATGTCTAAAAAAATCACGCCACCGTGATCGCGACGACGATGTACCCAGCCTACGACACTAATGGTTTGCTCAATGAAGCTTTCGGTTACAGCTCCGCAATATTCGTCTCGGTATTCGCTATGCGTCATAATATAGTTATCCAGTTGTCAGCCCAATTCGAAGTACAATAATGCAGCCATTGCTGTATGTTTCAAGCTATTTGCAAAAAAAACACACAAACAACGCGATTAAGACAAATGGTCATCACGTTGGCTGCAGAAAATTTAATGTAAACGCGTATTATGCCTAATCTGCCTTTGTTATACAACCGGCTGAGTTCAATCAAAGCATAGGAGTGTTTAAGTAGTTGAGGTATTTATTCAGCAATATTTATATTGGGTTAAATATTGTCATTCTGCTTGAAAACACCGTCGAGCGTGCGCATATCAACCGCACGCTAATAAAAACAGCCATATTGATATATCTACTGACTTGAGGATTTGTAATCATGCTATTTCATCCACCAAAAAACCCTGTTGAGCTAAAAATACGACACTTGAATGAAGCCCAAACACAGCGCCGTGAAGATTTGATGGAAGCCACCCAAGGCAAAGCAGCGCTTAAGCAATTCAAAAAAACAATGGCTAAAAAAGCCAAGCAAGCCCTAAAGGTAAAAACCAAAAATAAGAAAAAACATGCTGATGATAAAGCACAAGTTTTTGTGCTTGATTTTGATGGTGATATCAAAGCAACGGCAGTCAAGCATCTACGCGAAGAAATCAGCACGCTCATCAGTGCTGCAAATAAAGGTGATGAAGTCGTCGTGCGTCTTGAGTCAGGCGGCGGTGTGGTGCATGGTTATGGTTTGGCGGCAGCGCAATTGGTTCGCTTAAAAGATGCTGGTCTAAAGCTAACTGTCTGTGTTGACAAAGTCGCGGCGAGCGGCGGCTATATGATGGCTTGCGTCGCAGATAAAGTAGTGGCGGCACCATTTGCCATCATTGGCTCAATTGGCGTGATCTCACAATTACCAAACTTCCATAAATGGCTCAAAAACCACGACGTCGATTATGAGATGTTTACGGCGGGTGACTACAAGCGCACAGTCACTGTATTTGGTGAAAATGATGCAGAAGATCGTGCCAAATATCAAGAAGAGCTAGAGCAAACGCACGAGCTATTCAAACACTTTGTCAATAACTACCGTCCAACACTCGATGTGGCAAAAGTGGCCACTGGAGAGCACTGGTATGGTGAAGATGCGCTAAAACTTAACTTGATTGATAGCTTGCAAACCTCAGACAGCTATATTTTAGAGCGCATGGAAGACAAGGAAGTGTACGCATTATATTCACGTCAGAAGCCGACACTCGCTGAAAAGCTAGGATTGGCGCAAGCAGCAGAGGCAACGCTTAGCATGGCAGTAGATAAACTACCTGATGCACTCGCGCGTTTTGATTTGAATAGTCGCCTAAATATTCTGAAATAATGTTAGTTATCATTATGATAATGAAATGATGGTATTTTAGTGTTCAGGAATTTTCGGATACATTGTTTATATTTTGTAAAAGGCGTGGCCTAGCTGGTCGCGCCTTTTTGCTGTTTATTGATAATTGCTGTGTTATAAATGTAGCATACAGAAAACAGTATACGTACGTGCACTATAGTCATTTCACTATAAAAGTATTACTGCATTAACCTCGCTTGAAGTATCACATATACATCTTCACTCGGTTGCCTTGTACTACTTTCAAATTGAATCGACTATAAGGTTCTCATGGAGTTTTTTATCAACACTTGATTTAGACAATCAATAAAGAAAAGGAAGTCATTTATGTCTAACGACAATTTAATGTTTACAGCAACAGAACATGGTCAAGCCATGCATGCCAAAGTCAAAGCGTTCATTGAAACGCACATTGAGCCAATCGAAGCGCAATTTTGGGAAGAGTGTCATAAGAAAAATCCTGACGGTAATTGGGAAAACTGGGAATGGCCAGAAGCCTATGAGAGCCTGCGTAAGCAAGCACGTGAAGAAGGCTTGTGGAATTTATTTTTGCCTGATGACACACTAGGGGCAGGGCTTTCGGTAACTGATTATGCACCTATCGCAGAATTGACTGGTCGCAGTTTGCTTGCGCCGCATGTATTCAATTGTAATGCACCTGACAGCGGTAATATGGAGCTATTGTGGCGCTACGGCACCCAAGAGCAGCAAGACAAGTGGCTGACCCCAATCCTAGAAGGTAAGACGCGCTCTGTGTTCTGCATGACCGAGCCTGATGTCGCATCAAGCGATGCAACCAATATGGAAGCAACCGCTGTAGTCGATGGCGATGAGATTGTCATAAACGGTAGCAAATGGTGGTCATCTGGTCTTGGCGATCCTGCGGTTGATATTCTAATTGTCATGGCATATACCGCTGATGAGAGCGCAGACCGTCATCATCAACATTCAATGGTGCTTGTCCCAGTTAATACTGCGGGTGTGAATATCAAACGTATGCTTAAAGTGTTTGGTGATTATGATGCACCGCACGGACATGGCGAGATTAGCTTTGAGAATGTACGTGTGCCAGTCAGTCACTTCATCGGTGGACCAGGTAAAGGCTTTGAGATTGCGCAAGGTCGTTTAGGGCCAGGTCGTATTCATCATTGCATGCGTTGTATCGGTGCTGCTGAAAAGTCTCTAGAATTAGCGGTTAAGCGTGGTATGTCACGTACTGCCTTTGGTAAGCCATTGCTACAATTGGGTGGTAACTTTGAGCGTATCGCTGAAGCACGTATCAAGATTGATCAAGCTCGTTTAATGACCTTATATGCTGCACAAAAAATGGATGCTCAGGGTACCAAAGCAGCATTGACTGAAATCTCTGCTATCAAAGTCGTGGCACCAACTGTATTGCAAGAAGTCGTCGATATGGCGATTCAGATTCATGGTGGCATGGGCGTCTGCCAAGACACATTACTACCAAACTTCTATGCGCAAGCACGTGTACTACGTTTAGCGGATGGCCCCGATGAAGTACACAAAACCATGATTGCCAAACTAGAACTCAAACGTCAAGGCTTTAGTCGTCCGACTAAATCTGACAAAGCTTAATCTTAACAAACGGTTGTGTGAGTCAGTCTTGATCTGCTCACGTAACCTTTGTTAAAAATAAGCCAATCGTAATGCTAATTGAAAATTCACTATTAACGACTTAGTAGTGAATTTTTCATCACTACTAATGATTTATCACTAGGGCGTGTCCTCATTTCAAAAATGGTGATAAGCATGAGATAAATTGACGTCAAACCAGAAAAGTAGCACAGATAATATCGAGATATTGACCAGCTATTTGACGTGGTTTGGCAAAAGTTAGCCATTTTTAATCCAGTTAGATGACTATCGATTGAATTGAGGGCTAGCTCGCATATCTGTTATAAAAATAAATGACCACATGATAAGGAATGTCTCATGGCAACTGATAATAAAGTATTAGACAAAGGCGGTGCCGTACGCGAGGGTGAAGAGCTTGATGACAAAGCAGTTAGTGAATGGCTTCGAAGCCAAGGTATCGATGTAGTAGGCGAGCCTACCGTCACTCAGTTCTCAGGTGGTGCATCAAACTGGACCTATCGTTTACAGTACGAAGGCAACGACAAAAACCAAGATCTCATATTACGCCGTCCACCGAAGGGCACTAAAGCAAAATCTGCGCACGACATGGTGCGTGAGTATACCGTTCAAAAAGCATTAAAAGATGCTTATCCTTACGTACCTGAGATGATTGCACTATGTACGGATGAAGCTGTTATTGGCGCTGATTTTTATGTGATGGAGCGGATGGAGGGTATTATCCCTCGTGCAGAATTACCGAAAGGTATCGATCTAAACCCTGAGAAAACGCGTCTGCTTTGCACCAATGTTTTGGACGCTTTAGTAGAGTTACATCAGATAGATTATACCGAGCATCCTGATTTGGTCAATTTGGGTCGCGGCGATGGCTATTGTGAACGCCAAGTCAGTGGCTGGGACAAACGCTATGTCAAAGCAAAAACCCCCAACGTACCGAGCTTTGCATTGGTACGACAATGGCTTGGTAAGCACACGCCTGCTGATAGTAAAACCTGTATCATTCACAACGATTGGCGCTTTGACAATGTCATACTCGATGCCGCTGAGCCGACCAAAGTCATTGGTGTGCTCGACTGGGAGATGGCCACTCTTGGCGATCCATTAATGGACTTGGGTAGTGCTTTGGCTTATTGGATTGAAGCGGATGATAATATCATCATGCAGCAGTCTCGCCGTCAGCCAACGCACCTAAAAGGTATGATGACACGTGACGAAGTGGTGGCTTATTATCTAGAGAAATCTGGTTTAGAGATAGACAACTGGACCTTTTATGAAGTGTTTGGTTTGTTCCGCTTAGCAGGTATCATTCAGCAAATTTACTATCGTTACTACAACAAACAAACGACCAATCCCGCTTTTAAGAATTTTTGGATTATCGTTCATGTATTGCATGCCAAATGTCTCAAATTGATCGCTCAGTATGAAGGCGAGGCCTTATTTACCAATCGTGTGCAGCCGCATCTACAAGACATGGGTGTTGATACTGCGATGATTGAGCAGTTACCGAGTCCGATACAGTCTGTTATCAAAGGTATTTTGCCAAAAAGCTATTTTGTGCAAACTTCTCATAAATACGAAGAATAAATGCCTTAAAAACCTATTCACTAAAGAACGCGATAATATAGTCAATCCATAATAATAACGATACAAGAAAACCGCGTGCAAGCGATACATTTGTATGGCCAGCGAGGTTGACGCCGTAGCGGTTTTATCATGGGCAGACTATAGTATTATCAATAAGGCAATGTTTTATGACAACCATACTTTTAGCACGCCATGGTCAAGCATCTTTTGGGCAAGAAAACTATGATCAGCTCTCAGAGCTAGGAGCTGTTCAGGCGCAAATGCTGGGTCAGCACTATGCAACCACGCAGCGTCGCATTGATGCGATATTCACTGGAAAATTGGTTCGACAACAAGACTCAGCGCGCCATTTTTGGGAACATTATCAACCCTCTGTTCATACTGATACAGGCGATGGCATGCCTGTTGTATCCGCAATCGACTTTGATCAGCCTGACAGCTATATTCTGCCAAAATTTGATGAATTCAATCACAAAGACGTATTTGTTAAGTCAAATCCTGACTTCATGAATAAAGGTGCGATTACGGCTGAGGTGGCTAAATCAGAGGTGCCAGCCACGCGTTTGGCTGAGCTATTTGATCAGGCAATGCAGCGCTGGCATGGCGGCGATAACGATAAGGATTATATTGAGAGCTGGCCACAGTTCAATGACCGCGCTCAGCAAGCGCTTGAACAGGTACGCGCACAAGTAGCAAGCTTAGGGTTAGATCGTAACAGCACCGTATTGATATTCACTTCAGGTGGTGTTATTTCTGCTATCACTGCACAGCTACTTAAGCAAGGCAGTCAGACGGCTTATCAATTGAATAAAAGCTTGGTCAATACTGGGGTAACTTCGGTCACATTTAAAGATCAAAGCACTCGTTTGATGTCACTCAATGAATATAGTCATTTATTCTCTTATGGCAATTCTTTCGTGACGTGGCGCTAAGCTAGGGCGTGTCCTCATTTTAAAAATGGTGATAAAAATGAGATAAATTGCAGTCAAACAAGGAAAATAGCGCAGATAATATCGAGATATTAGTCAGCTATTTGACGCCGTTTGGCAAGATTTAGCCATTTTTAACCCATTTAGATAACTATCGATTGAATTGAGGACACGCTCTAGCAACCAGTAAATACAGGTGAAAGTAAGGTAAAGCGGTTACTTAAGAGAGGTAGCCGTCCTTTATCTGATTAATCATCATTGAATATTATGGATTTATTTTGATCACTGACAAAATCAACCTATAAATTTGCGATATGATAGATTATTGTTTTGATCTCATATCGATATGAAAAGGACTGTCCATGCAAAATAGATTGATAAATTTAGTCACCAAAAGCGCTAGGCAACACAAAGACCAGATAATCGGTGCCGTTCGGCCATCACGTTATTTACGAAAGTTAAATAAGCAGCAGGTTGGACACGACAAGACTGTACTCATTACAGGTGCCAGCTCAGGGTTGGGCGAGGGTATGGCAAGATTGTTTGCAAAGCTTGGTTATAACTTGGCAATTTGTGCACGTCGTACTGAGCGCTTAGAGTGTTTACAATCAGAATTGATGGCACAGTATCCTGATATTCGTATTGAATATCGAGTATTAGATGTCAGTAATTATGACGCGATATTTGAAGTATTTGATGCGTTTGTGACTGATTTTGGTCACATCGATCGAGTGGTGGTCAATGCAGGTATTGGGGATAGTCGCCGCATTGGTAAAGGGCGTTTTGATACGAACCGCCGCACGGTTGAGATTAACTTTATTTCGGCATTGGCGCAATGTGAAGCGGCAATGAATATTTTTCGTGCCCAAAATAGTGGCCATCTAGTGGTGATATCTAGCATGTCAGCGATGCGTGGATTGCCTAAGCATTTGACTGCCTATGGCGCAAGTAAAGCGGGCTTGGCGCACTTAGCAGAAGGCATTCGTGCTGATATGCTACTAACTAAATTACCCATCAAAGTTTCTACGATTTACCCAGGCTATATTCGTACTGAAATTAACGAAAATGCGAAGCCATTGCCGTTTGAAGTGGATACAGATACGGGTACCAAAGCAATCGTTGCGGCAATCGAGGCAGGTGTAGACGAAGCTTGTGTGCCAAGCTTGCCATGGTCTATCGTCGGTCAAGCCATGAAGCACTTACCATTACAAGTGATGAGTAAACTCAGCTAATATGATTGACTTTCCAAACACTACACAATAAACGCTAAGTACAAAATAAGCAGCCCACTATTATATAGTGGGCTGCTTATTTTGATGTTATTTGAAAATCATAACATGCAGATTACAACGTTTGAGGGTTGTCTGATACATGCTGTTCGCGCAGCTTTTGGCGTAATATTTTACCAACATTACTCTTTGGTAATTCACTGACAAACTCGATATGACGCGGACATTTGTAACCTGTCAGATTGTCTAATGCAAACTCTTTAATGACTTCTTTAGTGACATTATTATCTGCAGGCACGATATAGATTTTAACCGCCTCACCCTGATGTGCATCAGGAATACCAATGACGGCGCAATCCATAACACCATCACAATCGAGCATGACAGATTCAATCTCATTCGGGAATACGTTAAAACCTGAGACCAAAATCATGTCTTTTTTACGATCAAGTAAGGTAAAGTAGCCTTTTTCGTCCATACTAACAATATCACCAGTACGGAAGTAACCATCGCTGGTAAAGTCGTTTGAGTTGTCTGCATTGAAATAACCAGAGGTGACGTTAGGGCCCTTCATGCACATCTCACCAGCTTGATGCGTACCCAGTCGATTACCTTCATCATCGATGATAATAGCATCGACGCTAGGGCCTGGAATGCCAATGGTACCGTTAAATTTGCGGTCAGTAATAATATTGTTGGTACCTACTGCCACACATTCTGTCATACCCCAACCTTCAATCATCGGGCAGCCAGTTACTTCAAGCCAGTGTGCTGCAGTTTGCTCAGCCGCTGCCATACCACCAGCCTGAGAGAGGTGTAGTGAGCTAAAGTCTAAGTCTTTAAAGTTTGGCTGATCAAGCAGTCCTTTAAACAAGGTGTTTACCGCAGGGAAAATATGGAAGGGTTGTTTTGATAAGGTTTTGACAAACCCTGGCATATCACGTGGGTTAGGTATCAATATAAACGTATAACCTGAACGCATACCAAGCAGACTTAGCATAAACGCAAAAATATGATACAATGGCAGAGCCATGACCATATTAATATATACTTCATTGATATCTGAGGTGACAGGGCGGAACCATGCTTCTGACTGCATGGCAGCGGCTATAACGTTACGCTGAGTAAGCACTGCACCTTTAGATAAACCAGTTGTTCCACCCGTATATTGTAAAATGGCGTTTTGTTGCAGGGTGGTTTTTGATGATTGAATTGGTAAGTTTTTCCCTTTTTTTAGCACTTCAGGGAATTTGGTGACATTATATTTAGGGTCGTTAAGGTTGTATTTAGGCACTAATCGTTTGACTTGACGGATAACCGTATTAACTAAAATGCCTTTTAGTCCCATCATATCGCCCATTTTTGATAGCACGATACGCTTGATATTTGTCTCTTCGATGACTTGCTCTAGGGCTTGGGCAAAGTTATCAACGACAAAGATAGCTTGAGCACCTGAGTCATTTAACTGATGACGCAGTTCGCGGCCCGTATACAGGGGGTTGATAGGAGTACATATATAACCTGCACGTAGAATACCAATCATGGTTGGTAGATATTGCGGGACGTTTGGCATCATAACAGCCACTACGCTGCCTTTAGGTAGGCCTTGAGCTTGTAACCATGCTGCCACTGCAAGTGAGGCATTATCAACATCCCCATAAGTATGCGTAACGCCCATACAAATCGTCATCGGATGCATACGAAAGCGATTAAAACACTCTTCATATAACTCTATGAGGCTTTCATATTGATCAGGATTAATGGTCTTGGGTACGTTTTCTGGATATTGATCGAGCCAAGGTTTCTCTACTGTCATGATTAGCGTCCTTAAATATTAAAATAATTTAAGGCTCTATAAAAAAGTAGTCACATCCATGTCAATAATTGAAATCGCTGTTTTGTTAGCAATAAATTATCGAGTGCTATCCTATATATATAGTCAATCCACTATAAAGCTGTCACAGCATCAACCTTGCTTGAAGTATTGCAGATACTTCTATACGCTTGGTCACTTTGCCACTTTTGAATTGAGTTAACTATATTTACATACTGCTAAAATATGGGGCCTTTATAAAGTTTGATTTAACCACAAAGTGTAAGCATCTAAGTAGATTAAAAAGCGGATTACTGTTTTGGTTATGGCAATTGCCACACGCCTAATGTGAATCAATCAAGATTCATCAAAAATACTATTATATTAAAATAATAGAAAGTATAGTGATACATTTTGGCGCTACATTAACATAACTACAACTGGGT